>DATABA010000024.1:0-2276 GCA_036259835.1 Actinomycetota bacterium | reverse complement strand
CCACCCGGCTTCACCATCACGACACAGGCGTGCCTGTCGTACCTGGCGAGCGGGCGTTTCCCCGATGGGCTGATGAGCGAGGTCGACGAGCGGCTTCAGCACGTCGAAGGGCTCATGGGGAAGCGTCTCGGTGACCCGCAGGACCCCCTTCTGGTATCCGTCCGTTCAGGGGCCAAATTCTCGATGCCCGGGATGATGGACACCGTTCTCAACCTCGGACTGAACGACCGTTCCGTCGAGGGGCTTACCGAGCAGACGTCGAATGAGCGATTTGCCTGGGATTCGTACCGGCGGTTCGTCCAGATGTTCGGGAAGATCGTGCTGGACATCGAGGCGGAACGATTCGAGTCGCTGCTCGAGGAGGCCAAGGGGCGCAAGGGGCCAGACGCCAAGGACACGGATCTCACCGCCGAGGACCTCCGGGAGCTGACCGCCCGCTTCAAGGAGGTCGTTCGGGCGGAAACCGGCGAGGACTTTCCGCAGGAGCCCCGCGCCCAGCTGGAGAAGGCCATCGAAGCGGTCTTCCGGTCGTGGAACACGCCCCGGGCGGTGGCCTACCGACGACAGAACAAGATTGCAGACGACCTCGGAACGGCCGTGAACGTGGTGGCCATGATCTTCGGGAACATGGGAGAAGATTCCGGCACCGGTGTCGCCTTCACACGGGATCCATCGAATGGCGACAAGGAGCCCTACGGCGACTACCTCACGAATGCCCAGGGCGAGGACGTGGTCGCGGGCATTCGCAACACCCTTCGTCTCCAAGAGCTTGCCTCGATCGATCGCCGTTCATACGAGGAGCTTCGACGCGGGATGGACATCCTCGAGAAGCACTACCGGGACATGTGCGACATCGAGTTCACCATTGAGCGCGGAAAGCTGTGGTTCCTTCAAACACGAGTTGGAAAGCGGACGGCGTACGCGGAATGGGTCATGGCGTTCGACATGTGGCAGGAGGGACTGATCTCTGTCGACGAGGGGCTTCTTCGCCTCGACGCGAATCGCCTGGAGCAGCTGTTCAAGCCGGTGGTTCGAGAGGCCCAAAAGGGCAGCGAGCAACCCGCAGCTCGAGGTCTCAACGCATCGCCAGGAGCGGCTGTGGGACGCGTCGTGTTCACCGCCGATGCGGCCGAAGAGTGGGCCGAACGCGGCGAGAAAGTCATTCTGGTCCGCCGGGAGACGACCCCCGATGACTATCACGGGATGATCAAGTCCCAGGGGATTCTCACCAGCGCCGGTGGGACGAATTCGCACGCTGCGGTGGTAGCTCGCGGTGAGGGCATTCCCGCCGTGTGCGGTGCGGATCAGGTTCGGATCGAACGGGGAGCCCGGTCGTTCTCGGTCGACGGTAGTTCGGTGACCGAGGGTGACTGGATCACGATCGACGGAACCGACGGCGCGGTGTACCTCAAGCGGCTCGATCTGGAGGAGCCCGCGCTGATCCGCGCCGTGAAGGGCGACGCAGAAGCTCGCCAGGAGAAGATCTGGAAGGCGTTTCAGGCCTTCATGTCGCGCGCCGACGAGGTGCGCAGGCTTCGGGTTCGAGCGAACGCCGATACTCCGGACCAGGCGGCAAACGCCCGGGCCCGCGGGGCCGAAGGGATCGGGCTGTGCCGGACCGAGCACATGTTCCTGGGGGAGGAACGCGTGGCCGCGGTGCGAAAGATGATCTTCGCGGGCACGCCGGAAGAAGAGCAGGACGCCTACGCTCAGCTGCTCCCGCTTCAGCGTCAGGACTTCGTGGGGATCTTCCAGGCAATGGACGGGCTCCCCGTCACGGTCCGCCTGCTCGACCCGCCGCTTCACGAATTCCTTCCGAACCACGTCGACCTGGCCGTCGCGGTCGCGGTGGCCGAGGAGCGAGGCGAATCGCAGGCGGTCATTCGCGACGAGAAGGTCGGGCTGGACGAAGCCCGCTCCTTGCTGAAAAAGGTGGAGGAGCTGCACGAGGCAAACCCCATGCTCGGGCTGCGAGGAGTTCGGTTGGGGATCGTGAAACCGGGACTCTACGCGATGCAGGTGCGAGCGATCGTCGAGGCGGCCTGCGACCGAGTGGCGGCAGGTGGAAACCCCGTCGTCGAGATCATGATTCCGCTGGTCGCGACGCAGGAGGAGCTACGGCAGATGCGCGAGGAGCTGGAGCCCGTAGCTGCTGACGTTCTCCGGGAACGAGGAGTCGACCTGGCGCTCTCGTTCGGCACCATGGTGGAGCTGCCGAGAACGTCGGTCGTTGCCGGTGAAATTGCCGAGGTCGCGGACTTCTTCTCCTTCGGGAC
>DATABA010000023.1:0-3786 GCA_036259835.1 Actinomycetota bacterium | reverse complement strand
TACTGATAGGGGCGGTGGTCGGAGGAGGTGGGGCGGGAGCACGCGGCGCAGCGACTCGCCCCACACAGGAGAAACCGAAGGCTGCTCCGAGCGTGACGATCCCGAACGTGGTCGGCATGACGGTGGCGGAGGCGACGGAAGCGCTCGGGCGGGCGCGCCTCGAAGTAAACAGCGAGATCGAGTATGTGCTTGGACCGCCGCCCGGCGAGGTGTTCGATACGAACCCAGACGTGGGTGAACGTGTCAAGCGAGGGAGGACCGTAACGTTGCGGGTGGGACGCCAACCGCCGGGAAGCGAAGGAGATGGCGACGACAAGCCGAACAAGGGCGGCCGAGGGGAAGGCAAGGGGAACGAGAACGGCAAGGGCAACGGCAAGAACAAGGGCGATGACTAAGTTGAGTCGAGAGCGGAAGGACCGCACAGTGCATGGCTGAGACCACGGTCCTGGGCGGTCGATACGAACTCGCATCCGCCCTCGGCCACGGCGGGATGGCCGAGGTCTACCTCGGGACCGACCGCGTGCTGGGACGGCAGGTCGCCGTGAAGATCCTGAGTGGACACTTTGCGGACGACGAGTCGTTCGTGGCTCGATTCCGGCGAGAGGCCCAGTCTGCCGCTGCCCTGAACCACCCGAACGTGGTCAGCGTGTTCGACACGGGGTCGGACGACGGCACGCACTTCATCGTCATGGAATACGTCCAGGGCAGGACGCTGGCGGATGTCATCAAGGACGACGCGCCACTGTTGCCCGAACGAGCCGTGGAGATCGCCGAATCGGTGGCCGCAGCACTGCAGTTCGCCCACGACAACGGGATCATCCACCGGGACGTGAAGCCGGGAAACATCATGTTGACGCCGACGGGCGACGTGAAAGTCATGGACTTCGGGATCGCTCGCGCGGTCTCTTCGGACTCCTTGACCCAAACCGCGACGGTGCTCGGGACCGCTACATACTTCTCGCCGGAACAGGCTCAAGGCGCTTCGGTCGACGCGCGGTCGGACATCTACTCACTCGGTTGCGTGCTGTACGAGATGGTCACCGCGCACCCGCCGTTTGCAGCCGATAGCCCGGTGACGGTGGCGTACAAGCACGTCAAGGAGGATCCGGTTCCGCCCAGCCGGCTCAACGCGGATGTCTCGGGGTCGCTCGACGCCATCGTCTTGAAGTGTCTGGCGAAGAACCCACAGAACCGGTACCAGTCGGCGTCGGAGTTGAGACAGGACCTCGAGAGGTTCAGGACCGGAGCGACGGTTCAGGCGACGCCCATCATGCCTGTCGAGGCCACCCAGGTGGTCGAACGGGCGACTCGCGCAACCACGGTGCTTCCGGCCGAGACCACGCCGCAAGTCAAGAAGCCGAGGCGATGGGTGGCGGCCGTCGTCTTGCTCCTCATCCTGGGGATCCTGGGCGTCGCCCTCTTCTTCCTGGCCCAAAATCTCCTCTCTCGACCGGTCGGAGAGGTACCCGACGTCAGGGGACTGCGCCTCGCTGCGGCGCAGAATGAGTTGCGGAACAACGGATTCCGCCCCGGGGACATCGTGCGCGAGTTCTCCGAAGATCAACCGGAAGGCGTCGTCTACGACTATCGCCCCAAACGCGCCAGTCAAAATGCCGAAATCACGCTCTTCGTGTCTCTCGGTTCGCGATTCGTCGAGGTACCGAGGGTCATCTGCCTGTTCCCGCGGGCGGCCCAGGAAGTCCTCCGCCCAGTGGATCTGACACCAGAGGTCGTCGGCACTGAGCAAAACGAGCAGTGCCAGCCGGGCACCATTGCGTCACAAGATCCGGACGCCGGCGCGCGGGAAGAGCGCGGTACAACGGTGTTCGTCAGGCTGGTTCCTGACGTCGGTCCGTCGCCATCACCGAGTGAATCGCCGTCGCCACCGCCGCCTCCGCCACCTCCCGGACCGGCTCCACCTCCCCCACCACCTCCCCCACCACCACCGCCTGTATCCCCGCCCGGCCCGCCTCCACCGCCCCCGCCGCCCCCCGGGCCGCCGCCTCCTCCCCCGTCTCCTTGATGGGGAACGAAGACTTCACGGCCGAGGAGCGAGCCCTGCTCGCCCCTCACTTCACCAATCTCGACGGACCGGTCTTCGCGCTCGTCAACCTCCCCGAAGTGGTGAAGGGCGCGCTGTTCGCCCGCTATTCACGCTCGCCGAAGTCTCTGCGGCGTCTGTTCCTCGATGAGTTCGCAACGGAAACGGAAGGCGCGTCGGCAACCGCTATGCAAGGCGTCGGCGTGGAGCGCGCCGAAGCGCTCTACGAGCGGGTCTTCTTCGAGTACGGCGACGACTCCGTTGCCCAGTTGGGAGGCGTCCACCTAGCCTGTGAGCAGGGATCGCAGCTCCTGGGGCGAGTCCTGGAACGAGGACGTCTCGCTGCCTACCTCGAACAGTCCACGCGATACGTCCCGTACGACGACCGGCCGGGAGGACGGTGGCGCTACCACGTTCCCACAGAGCTCGGCGCCCATCCAGAGCTGAAGAAGCGCTACGAAGAAGTTCTCGATCGGTCGTTTCAGACCTACGCCGACTGGCTCGGACCCATGCAGGAGTTCTACCGTCGCCTGTTCCCGAAAGACGCCGCCGACTCCGATTTCGTCTACCGGTCGACGATCCGGGCGAAAGCGTGCGACGCGCTGCGCGGCCTCCTGCCGGCGGCCACGAGGTCCAACGTCGGAATCTTCGGCACCGCCCAGTCGTACGAACACCTTCTTCTCAGAATGCGGGCTCACCCCTTTGCCGAAGTTCGCGATTACGCGGCGCTGATGCTTGCCGAGCTTCGCAAGGTCATTCCGGCGTTCCTCACCAGGGTGGACCTTCCGGATCGAGGTGAGAAGTGGAGCGAATACCTCCAGGAAACGGAACACGCAACGGCCGCGATCGCCGAGAACGTCCTCGCGGGCGTAACACCTGAGTCGCGGCCCGAAGTGACACTCGCCGACTTCGACCCCGAGGGCGAGCTCAAAGTGGTGGCTGCCGCGCTCTACGCCGCAAGCCAACTGCCCGACGATCAGCTCCTCGAGGCGGCTCGCGCGATGACCGCCGAAGAACGCGCCCGGATCCTCCAGGCGTACGTCGGAAATCGGACGAATCGACGACACAAACCAGGGCGGGCCCTCGAGCGAACGTCGTATCGGTTCGACGTCCTCTGCGACTACGGAGCGTTTCGTGACCTCCAACGCCACAGGCCGCTCACGATCGAGTGGCAGCGACTCTCACCACGCCATGGGTTCGAGATTCCCGCTGACGTCGAAGCCGCCGGCGCCAGGTCCGACTGGGAGCGAGTGATGAACGAATCGGGCGAGCTACACCACGCGATCGAACACGCTGGACTTGACGAGGTCGCTCAGTACGCGGTTTCGATGGCGTACCGAATTCGATTTGTCATGCAGATGAACGCCCGGGAGGCCATGCACGTCATCGAGCTCAGGACCACACCGCAAGGCCATCCGGTGTATCGACGGGTCTGTCAGGAGATGCACCGACTCATCGACAAACGCGCGGGCCACTCCGCCATCGCAGCCGTCATGAAGTTCACCGACCACAGCAGCGTCGGGCTGGAGCGACTGGAAGCCGAACGCCGAACCGACAGGAAGCGACGATCACTCGGTTCGCCCACCCCGGCGTGAGACTGGCCCTGCTTGCGTTCGACCGCGAAGACGTCATCATCGCGGCCTTGGCCGCACTGATGATCGCCGGATTCGTCGTGAGCGTTGGCGCGGCGGTCCTCCTCCGCCGCATGCGACGCGAATTTCCTCCTGAGCAGGAGCCGAGCGAAC
>DATABA010000022.1:0-81273 GCA_036259835.1 Actinomycetota bacterium | reverse complement strand
CACGGGGACAAACCGGACCTTCTTCAGTCGGCCGCCAAGCGCGTCCGCCAGTTGTTCCACCACCATGGCGCCGGCGTTGTGCCGGGTTCCGGCGTATTCGGCTCCGGGGTTGCCCAGGCCGGCTACCAGCCAGGGCTCAGCCTTCAGGCTGCGGCTCTTCGACGGGCGAAGCTTCCGCTTCCTCCGGCTGCACGGCTTCGCCCTCCACTGCCTCGGCGACCTCCTCCTCCTCGACCTTCAGGACCTGCGGCGGAACCACCGAGACGATGACCTCCTCCGGAGGCGTGAGGATGGCGAAGCGGTCGCCGGCCTGAATGTTCTCCACCTTCAGGGACTCATTGATCCCCAGCTCGGAGATGTCGGCCTCGATGGAGCTCGGGACGTCTTGCGGGAGGCATTCGACCTGCAACGTCCACAGGTGGTGCTCCACCACGCCACCTTCCTTCACGCCGTGCGATTCGCCGGTGAGGTGGACGGGCACCTCGACGGTGATCTTCTCGTCCCGCGCAACGCGGAGGAAGTCGATGTGGATGAATTGACCCTTGATGTGGTCGCGCTGAATCTCTCGAGGAATGGCCAGGAGCTGTTCGCTGTCGACGCGGAGATCCACCAGGACGTTGGTGCCGGCGTCAGTGTGCAGCAGGTGGAGGAGCTCGCGGGCGTCAACGGCCAGGTGAACGGGATCGGCGCCGTGGCCGTAGACCACCGCCGGCACCATCCCCTTCGCTCGAAGGCGGCGGGCGGCGCCCTTGCCTCTGTCCTCGCGGGCTTGTGCCACGAGCCTTCTTTCCATGCCGTTCCCCCGATGAATTCGTCGATGTCCGCCGAAAGGGCGTCACATCATTCTACCGGCCGACCTCTTCGCCGGACGGCACTTCCGCGAAGGCACGCACGGGAAACGACGCGCCGCGCACGATCCGCGGCGGGACTGCGGAAAAGGTGAACCCCCTCGGCGGTAGGGCGTCCAGGCCGGTCAGGTGCTCGACGATCACGACCCCGGCACCAAGGAAGGTGGTGTGCGCCGGCCGCGATAAATCACCGGTGTCATCCACGTTGGCGAAGTCCACTCCCACCAAGGAGGGACCGAGGCGGGCGAGCCTCTCGGCGCCGTCTTCGGAGAAAAACGGTCCCGGTTCCCAATACGCTTCGGTGCCCCACCGGAGATCCCACCGGGTCCTGACGAGGACAGCTCGACCCCGCAGGGCCTCTTCATCCAATTCGAACTCGATGGGGCGATGCTCGGCCGGGGCGTCGACCACCACCGCCGGAACGCCGGCGATTCGAGCGAGCGAGATCGACGCCAGGTCCTCGCCCTCCCGAAAGCGATGGAACGGCGAATCGAGGTAGGTCCCGGTGTTGCCCGGAAGGTCGAATGTCCCCAAGAGGAACTCCGCCTTGCCCTCGTAACGGTGGCGAGAGCTTTCGTGGTCGACGATCGCTCCAATCACCGGTGCGGGGATGCCCGGATAGACGGGCATTCCGTCTTCGATGGTGTGGCTGAGGTCGACCAGCCGGCTCATGTGCGCGGACCCCGAGATTACGGCTGGTTCTCTCCGTGAAAGATCTCGGAGACGGACTCCTCCTCGAACACGGCCAGTAGCGCGGACGCCACGATCGGAGCGATGGAGAGGACGGTCAGCCGGTCGCCCAGAACCTGCGCCTTCTCATCGGGGATCGGCAACGTGTTCGTCACAACGGTCTCGGTTATCGGGGACTCGGCCAGCCGCTGAACGGCCTTTCCAGACAGGACGGGGTGCGTCGCGGCCGCATAAACCTCGGCGGCACCGGCTGCTCCGAGGGCCCTGGCCCCCTCGACGACGGTTCCGGCGGTGTCGATCATGTCGTCGATCAGGATGCAGGGCCGCCCGGCGACCTCGCCGACGATCTCGACGCTGTCGATCTTGGATGGCTCGTGGCGAGACCGGCGCTTGTCAACGTACGCCAACGGCGCGTGCAGATGCGCCGCCAGTCGAGCTGCGGTGCGAATCCTCCCGGCGTCCGGGGCGACCACCACGATGTCCTCCGAGACGCGAATGTCCTTCTGGAGGTACTCCGCGAGGAGCGGCAGCGCCGTGAGGTGGTCGACCGGGAAGTCGAAGAACCCTTGGATCTGCCCGGAGTGGAGGTCCACCGAGATCACCCGGTCGGCGCCCGCCACGCTGAGCAGGTCGGCGATGAGCTTGGCCGAAATCGGCTCCCGGGCAAGCGTCTTCTTGTCCTGCCGCGAGTATCCGTAATACGGAATGACGGCGCTGATGCGCTTGGCCGACGCGCGCTTGAGCGCGTCGATCATCACGAGCTGCTCCATGATCGACTCGTTGATCGGCTCGGCATGCGTTTGAATGACGAAAGCGTCTGCGCCACGGACACTCTCATCGGGACGGAAGTAGATCTCCCCCGACGAGAAACGGGAAATGCGTGCCTCCGAAAGGCGAATTCCGACGTGTTCGACGATCTCCTCGGCGAGCCGCAGATGCATGGTCCCCGCAAAGACCATCATCCGCTGCTTCGTGTTGATCACACGGCTCGAGTTATTTGCCACGCTTGCGGCCCCCCCTCCTCGTTCCTTTCTCGCCGTCGTCGGTTCCGGTCGATTCTCGCGTTCTTCGTTTCGCATAGTCCGGGACCACGCGCTGCTCGGCTCGCTCCACCGCCAGGGCGCCTGGGGGGACATCCTTGGTGATGGCCGATCCCGCTCCGGTCACGGCTCCCTTCCCCACCTTCACCGGAGCCACGAGCATCGTATCGGAGCCGATAAACGCGTCGTCCTCTATCACCGTTGGGTGCTTCTCGAACCCGTCGTAGTTGCAGGTGATGGTCCCCGCGCCGACGTTCACGTCTTCTCCGATCGTGGCGTCGCCCATATACGCGAGATGCGGAACCTTGCTCCTCTTCCCAACACGTGTTGCTTTCATCTCGACGAAGGTCCCGGCCTTTCCACCTTCGGCGATCTCCGTTCCCGGCCGAATGCTGGCGTAGGGACCGACCATCACTCGGGGGCCGATTCGCGCCCCGCGGACCACGGAGAACGCCACTTCGGCGTCTTCCTCGATCATGGAGTCGACGATCTGGGTCCCGGGACCGATCCGGCATCGAGCGCCCACTCGCGTGCTGCCCTGCAAAAAGGTGAACGGCAGGATCAGCGTGTCACGGCCGATGGTGACGTCGACGTCGACGTACGCGGTGGCCGGGTCCACGAACGTCACACCGCTTTCCATGTGGCGCTGGATGATCCGCCGCCGCATGATCCTGGAGACCTCGGCCAGTCCGCCTCTCGAGTTCAGGCCGAGCCCTCCGCCGAGGTCGACCGCGAGCACGCCGACCTTCTCACCCTTGTCCTTCAATATCGAAATGACATCGGGGAGGTAGTACTCGCTCTGCTTGTTCTCCCGTCCCACCAATGGAAGCGCCCTGAACAGGTCCTCCCGCCGGAAGACGTACACCAGTGTCGAGACCTCCTTGATCTCGAGCTGCTCGGGCGACGCGTCAACCTCCTGCACGATCTCGACGAGTTCGCCTCCGCGCCGGATAACCCTTCCGAACCCGGCCGGGTCGTCGAGCATCGTCGTGAGGATCGTCGCCGACGCCTTGGACCGCCGGTGGACACCGAGCAGCGATCGAACCTGCTCGCCGCCGATGAGCGGGTCATCCCCGGAAAGAACGAGGACATCTTCGAAGTCACCGACGGCGTTCTCGGCCGCACCAACGGCATGCCCGGTGCCAAGCGGCGTTCCCTGGTACACGAAGGTCGGTTCCGGCTTCAACCCCCACTTCGTCACGGCTTCCTCGACCTCGTCGCCCCGTTCCCGAACCACCACGACAAGGGTCCGCGGACGAGCCTCGAGCGCCGCCTTCAGCACGTGCCACAGGGACGGACGCCCGCAGACGTCGTGCAGGACCTTCGGGCGCGCGGACTTCATCCGCTTGCCCCGCCCCGCGGCAAGTACCACAGCGGCAAGGGTTCGGGGAGTTTTGCGCGCGGCCAAGCGTTCCCTTTCGGTCGCCGTCCGTAACGGTTCTTCCGTGCCACGCCGTGCAGAAGTGGCAGCGAAATTATGTCATCGACGCAAGAGGATCCCGGTCGCGCCGGCGTGCCGGTACGGGCAGCCCGAGCAGGTAAGGTTGAAGTGCTTCAGTGGGCCTTCGTCCAATTGGCAGGACGCCGGGTTTTGGTCCCGGAAATCCGCGTTCGAGTCGCGGGGGCCCAGCAACTCACGATTCCACTTCGATCCCGCCGTCAACCCGCAGGTCAACCCCCGGGGAGACCAGCGCAGCAAGCGTCGGTCCGCTCCCGCAGAGCACAACGCCTGCCGCTCCGGCGTCCAACAGCCGTTGCTTCATCCCGCCGATCTCCGCATGGTGCCGGAGCACTCCCTGCTCGAGGTCGTTGAAGAGAAGCCGTCCAGCCTGTTCGACGTCGCCCTCGCGAGCGGCGTCGATCAAGTGCCCGGGGTCCGGCCCGGTGCCACCTTCTCCCTCGTCCCACCACGAGTAGGCATCCCGGGTCGAGACGCCGAACCTGAACGGCATCAGGACCCATCGCATGGAAGGAAGGGCGAGGGGCTCGATCGATTCGCCGCGGCCGCGAGCCAGGGCCGGCCGACCGGCCAGGAGGGCCGGGACGTCGGACCCGACGTCTGCGCCGAGGCTTCGCAGCTCCTCATCGTCGAGACCGCTTCCCCAAAGGTCGTTGAGCGCGTGCAGGGCGGCCGCAGCGTCGGCGCTTCCTCCACCCAGCCCAGCCGCGACTGGGATTCGCTTTTCGAGGAGGACATCGGCAAAGCCGGTTGCCTCGACTCTTCGCGCAAGCGCGTCGGCGGCGCGCAGGACCAGGTTGCTCTCATCGGCCGGCACCGCTCGCACCGTCGCCGGCTCGCCTATTACCTCAAGGGCGAGCGACAGGGTCCTGAAGGTGGGATCGGCGACGGCGTGGACCTCCAATCGGTCGGCCAGCGAAATGGGGACGATGGCCGTTTCCACTTCGTGGTACCCGTCTTGACGCCGGCCGTGGACCCGAAGGAAGAGATTCACTTTGGCCCTGGCTCGAACGACTCTGGTGTTCGGAAGCGGGGCCGGCGGCCGGCTCACGGCCGAGCAGTCACCGCCGCCCATCGGTCGGCCACGCAGGCGAACGCAGCGAGATCGAGCTGCTCCGCGCGCACCGTCATGACAAGACCGCAATGGCGAAGAATCGACTCGGCTTCCGGTCGTTCGACCCCCAACCGAACCAGGGCGTTCGCAACCGTCTTTCGCCGCTGGGCGAACGCCTCGTCCACCACTCGCCACAGGGCCGATTCGTCGACAGTCACGGGCGGCGGACGGCGAACCAACGAGACCAGGACCGACTCGATCTTCGGCTCGGGCCAGAACACCGTCTTCGGAACTCGGCGCACCACGCGTCCCTCGGCCCGGTAGGCGACGCGGACGCTGACCGCTCCGTACTGCTCGTCCCCCGACGCCGCCACCAGCCGCTCGCCGACCTCCCGTTGAACCATGACGAGAAGGCTGGCGATCCGCGGTTCGTCTTCGAGCGCCCGCATGACGACGGGGACGGCGACGTTGTATGGGAGGTTGGCGACCATCTTCCAACTGCCGGGTCCCAAAAGGTGAGCCCAATCGACGCGGACGGCGTCCTCGGCCACCACGCGAACGCGTGGCAAACCCTCCACCACTTCACGGAGAGCCGGAAGCAACGCTCGGTCGAGCTCGACGGCGACCACCTCACCCGCCGTCTGGGCGAGGGCTACGGTGAGCGAGCCGAGGCCAGCGCCGACCTCCAAGACCCGATCGTCGGGGCCGACTTCGGCGATCTCGACGATGCGTTTCGCCAGCGCCGGTTCGATCAGAAAGTGCTGTCCGAGCGACTTCTTGGGTCGAACCCCGTGACGGGCGGCAAGGGCCCGAAGCGACGCTGGGGTGAGGCGCGGCCCCGCGATCGACGGCCTGCCTCCTCCCATCGCTTATGGGGACAGTCGGAAGGCTGACTGAGCGGCCGCGGCCGTCGCCGCCGCGACCTCGGCAACGGAGACGCCCCGAACCTCGGCCAGAGCCGCCAGCGTGAACGGCAGATTGGCCGGGCTGTTCGCTCGCCCCCGAACCACCTGAGGGGCAAGGAAAGGGCTGTCGGTTTCGCAGAGAATCTGGTCGGGCGTAACCGCGCCGGCAGCGTCACGCAACGCACCCGCGTTGGGGTATGTCACGTTTCCGGCAAACGACAGGAAGTAGCCGCGAGCGGTGGCCTCTTTCGCGAGCGCCTCGTCACCCGAAAAGCAGTGCAGGACGACCTTCTCGGCCCTCTCTTCCTCGAGAATCCGGAGCGCGTCCTCCCACGCCTCCCGGACGTGCACGACCAAGGGCTTTCCCGAATCCACCGACACCGCGATGTGCTCGCGAAACGCTCGGTGCTGATCTCCCCGCGGAGACAGCTCACGGTAGTAATCGAGCCCCGTTTCTCCGATTCCGACGACAACGGACGCGGAAGCCAGCGCCTCGAGATTCGCCCTCGAGTTCCGATCGAATTCGGAAGCCGTGTGAGGATGAACGCCGGCGGTGGCGAAGATGCCGGAGAAAGATCGGGCGAGCTCAACTGACCGAGTACTGGATTCGACGTCGATCCCGACACAGATCAAACGGTCCACCCCTGCCTCGGCAGCGGATCGCAGCACGTCTTCCGGCTTCTCTTCCATAAGAAAGAGATGGCAGTGAGTGTCGACCGCGGACAGGACGCCGTCGGGCGAGGCGGGCGTCACTCGTCGAGCCGCGGAAACAGAGCGTCGCCACGCGCCGTGGCCGCGCCCGGCACGAGGCGCCCCCACGATGCGGCGTCGGGGAGTCGCTGGTCCTCGGGAGAACCTTCGATTCCCAACTGCGTCCACAGCCGGCGGGCGGCGTCCGGCATGATCGGAAACGAGAACAGCGCGACCAGCCGCAGCCCCTCGAGCGCCTCGTACAGCGCGTCCGCGAGCTCCTGCCTGCGATCCGGCTGCTTCGCGAGGTTCCACGGCGCGACCTCTACCAGGTATCGATTGGCCTCACGGACGAACTCGTCCAGCGCGCCAACCGCCTCGGTGAGCTCGAAGGCGAGCATGTGCTCCTCGAACCGCTTCGACAAACTGTTCGCGGCTGCGCTGAGGCGTCCGCCTCCGCTGCCGGTTGGCTCGGGGACCTTTCCGTCGAAGTAGGAGTCGGTCATCGCCAAAACCCGGCTGGCCAGGTTGCCGAGCCCATTTGCCAGATCGGCGTTGTAGCGAGCCAGCATCGATTCCCACGAAAAGTTTCCATCCTGCCCGAACCGGATCTCCCGCAGGAAGTAATAGCGGTAGGCGTCGACGCCGAAGTGATCGATCAGCTGGAAAGGGTGGATGCCGGTGAGACGGGTCTTCGACATCTTCTTCCCGCCCACCAGCAGATGGCCGTGAACGAAGACCTGCAGCGGAGGTTCGATACCCGCTGCCATCAGCATGGCCGGCCAGTACACGGCGTGCTGCCGAACGATGTCCTTTCCGATCATGTGCACGTCAGCGGGCCAGAGTCGGGCGAACCGCTTTTCGTCCGAGCCGTATCCCGCCGAGGTCATGTAGTTGGTGAGCGCGTCGAACCACACGTAGCAGATATGCGCGGGGTCCCATGGAAGCGGGATTCCCCAGTCGAACGAGGTTCGGGAGATCGAGAAGTCCTGGAGCCCGCCTTTGATCAGGGACAGGACCTCGTTTCTCCGGAAATCAGGCTCCACCGCGTCCGGGTGCTGTTCGTAGTGCTCGAGCAGCCGGTCCTGGTACGCGGACAACCGGAAGAAATAGTTCTGCTCCGCCATCCGCTCGACCGGTCGCTCGTGAATTGGACAGTTACCCTCCACGAGCTCGTCCTCCGAGTAATAGAGCTCGCAGGAGACGCAGTACAGGCCCTCGTAGGTGCCCAGATAAATATCGTCCCGACCGTTTTCGTACACGGTGGTGAGGAGCTTCTGAACGGCCGCGTGATGGCGGGGTTCGGTGGTTCGGATGTAGTCGGTGTACGAGATCTCGAGCCGCTCCCAGACTTCCCGCCACCTTGGCTCCATCGCGTCGACGAACGACTTCGGCGTTTCGCCCTTCGCCTCCGCAGCTCTTTGAAGGTTCAACCCATGTTCATCCGTTCCGGTCAGGAAGTACGTTTCGTCACCTCTCAATCGGCGGTACCGGGCGATGAAGTCCGTGGCAACGGTCGTGTAGGCGTGCCCGATGTGCGGGACGTCGTTCGGGTAGTAGATCGGAGTGGTGATGTAGAAGGAGTCCTTCACGGTGCGGTCATTGTAGGCAGCGCACAAGCACGCTCATGGAGCCTGTATCGTCCGGCTCGTGCGGCGCCGCATCGATCCCGGATTGCTCCTCTTGCCGACCCCCATCCTGTGGGGCATCACGTTCCCCGCCGGCAAGCTGGCTCTGGATCAGCTCCCTCCGCTCGTCTTCATGGCATGGACCAGAGCGCTTGGCTTCGTGTCGATCCTGTTGATGGTTCCACTCCTCAGAGGCCGGGAGAAGAACAGCAATCCCAGCACACGGGGAGACGTCGTTCGAGCGGGACTCCTGCTCGGTGCGCTGATCTTCGTCGCGTACATCCTGCAGACGGAGGGCCTGAAGCGAACGACGGCCACGAACGCCGGATTCATCACCGGCCTCTACGTCGTCTTCACACCGATCCTCGCGGCAATGCTGTTCCGGCAAAGGGTGCCTCGCGCCGCGTGGCTCTCGGTTGGAATCTCCGTGATCGGGCTGGCGCTGTTGTCCATTCGCGAGCTCGGCGACATCCGTGTCTACGGTGGTGACCTTCTGGTGCTCGCGGGCGCCGTCGTGTGGGCCGGTCACGTGGTTGGTGTGAGCCGCCTCTCACCGAAGTTCTCGGCGTGGTCGCTCTCGCTTTCACAAATGGGAGTGACGGCGTTGCTGCAGGTCCTCGCCACTTCGACCATCGGGTTTCGAACCGGCGTGGCGTTGTCGGCATCGGTCTTTCCGCTGCTCTTTCTGACCGGCGTTCTCGGCTCCGGCGTTGCGTACACCCTCCAGATCATCGGGCAGCGGACGCTGACCGCGAGCCGTGCGGTCGTCCTGTTGGCGGGTGAAGCGTTGTTCGCCGCGCTGTTCAGCGCGATCTGGATCGCGGAGCGCCTTTCCGCGCATCAATGGGTGGGAGCGGTGCTTGTGCTGGGCGCCATGACGTATTCCGAAATTTCGGCTCGGCGTCCACCCGAGGAGCGAGTCGAGCCGGCCTCGGCCGTCTGACGGTGTAACCGTTTCCTTCTCTCCTGGGCCAAACCAAGTCAGGCGAACGTCCCACTCCGGGGCGGCCAAGAAAGGAGATCCGATGGATGGTTCTGCATGGGAGCGGTACGGCGCCGCGTCAGGGATCGCGTTCGGGATCCTCGCCGTGGCGACGGTGCTCCTGGTTCCACAGTCCCCTCCGGCGGCCGATGACTCGCTCGGTCAGATTCAGGGGTACTTCCGCGAGCACCGCGACGGCTTGCTCATGGCCGGATACGTAACCGGGCTGGCCATCGCCTTCGCACTGTGGTTCACGGGGAGTCTCCGCAGCCATCTCATGCGCGCGGAGGGCGAGACCGGACGCATGGCTTCGATCGCGTTCGGCGGCGGGCTCGTCGCCGGGACCATGGCCCTGATCGGAACCGCCGTGACGAGCGCTCTGGCGTTCAGCGTTGCCCAGAGCGCTGTCCCGGGAAGCGAGGCAGTAATGAGGGCGCTGTTCGACGTCGGAAACATGGTCTTCAGTCTCGCGTGGTTCCCGATCGCAGTTCTCGTCGGCGCGACGGCAGTTGTGTCATCCCGAACGGGCGCTCTTCCCGCCTGGCATGCACGACTCAGCGGCGTCCTGAGCATCGGCTTCATCGTGGCCGCTGCCTCGGCGTTCGTCGAGCGGGGCATGCTGGCCGCCGGGGGCGCATACGGCTACGCCATGTTCCTTCTGTTCGTGGCGTGGATCCTGGTCACCAGCATCCTGGTGATGCAGCGCGTCCCGAGCAGGGCGGACCGACCGGCGGGGAGCACGCGTGTTGACGGCCGAGCGCCGGTCGCGGCCTCGGCGTAACGAGCAATTCGAGTCAGTCCGTAGGGCGAATCGGGCGGGAGGACGCGAGCCGGGCGTAGATTCGGTTGGCCGGAACCCCGGTCAGCCGGCCGGCCCGGCGAGCGGCCTCCCGCTTTCGCTCTCCTTTCGCCACCATCTGGGAGGCCATGGCGACAGCGTCTTGATCGTCGACTTCTCCCGTTTCTTCGCTTGACCCCTCGACCACCAGCACGACCTCGCCTCGAAGCTCGCGGGTCTTCACTTCTTCGAGGAGGTCGGTGATGCCGCCTCGAAGCACCTCCTGATGCTGCTTCGTGAGTTCGCGGACCAGCGCGGCGCGGCGATTTCCCAGCCTGTTACGGAGGTCCTCGAGGAGACCGGCGGCTCGTCGAGGGGATTCGAACAGAACGATCGTCCGAGGCTCCGGGCCAAGCGCCTCGAGGCGCTCAGAACGACGCCGGCCCGAACGCGGCAGAAATCCCTCGAACACGAAGCGGTCCGTGGGGAGGCCGGAAATGACCAGGGCGGCGACTGCGGCGGAGGGCCCGGGCGCGACGTCGACCGGAATCCCCTCTTCCACGCACGCCGCGACCAGGCGATAACCAGGATCCGAGAGCGCAGGCATGCCCGCGTCTGAGACCACGGCGACGCTCGAACCTCCTCGAAGCGCCTCGATGAGCTCGGGCAGTCGCTTCTCTTCGTTTCCCTCGAAAAACGACACCATCGACGCCTTGATCCCGAGACGCTGAAGAAGCCGTCCGGTACGGCGGGTGTCTTCCGCGGCGATCAAGTCCACGGAAGCGAGAACGCGCCGTGCCCGTTCAGTCAGGTCTTCCAGATTTCCGATCGGCGTCCCGACGAGGAACAGGGTGCCCGCCACACCTCGATTATGGCGACACGCTCGTTGCAGCCGGACCGAAGGGCTGACCGGCCCGTTTATCCTCGGGTCGGTGGAGAGCGAAACCGAGGTCGTGACTACCGCGGAACCCGTTCGGCCGGGACGATCGGATCGACACCACCGCCGACGTGCCTATCAGCACCCCCTGGTGGCCATCCTCGCGGTGACGGCGCTGGCTGCCGGACTTCGCTTCTACCACCTCTCGACGCCGCCGACGTACGTCTTCGACGAGGTGTACTACGCGAAGGACGCTTGCTACGACGCCGGCTTCCCCTTCCGCGAGTGCAAGCTCAAGGCGCCGGGTGAGCAGACCTTCACCGTCCATCCCCCGCTCGGCCGTTGGATCATGGCGGGAGGCGTCGCGGCGTACGGCAACAACCCGTTTGGGTGGCGGGTTACGTCCGCGATCGCCGGCACGTTGTCGGTCCTGCTTCTCTCTCTCCTCGCGCGGAAGCTTTTCGCCAGCACGGCGTGGGCCGCCGTGGCCGGGCTGCTCCTGGCGACGGAAAGCCTCCATTTCGTGCAGTCGCGAATCGCGATGATCGACATCTTCGTCACCATGTTCGTCGTCGGAGGGTTCCTTTGCTTGGTGCTCGACCGCGAGTGGATCGAGCGTCGAACCCCCGCCCTCCAGCCGGCAGGTCAAGGCGTCGACAGCGAGCTGCTGGACCTTCCGCCTGATCGGCCGCCTTCTCCCATCTTCAGGCCGTGGCGGCTCGCCGCCGGTCTCGCGTTCGGCATGGGGGCGGCGAGCAAGTGGTCCGGTATTCCTCCCCTCCTCGTCGCCATCGTGCTGTCGCTGGCGTGGGAACGGTCACGACGAGGCCGCCTCGGACTGGAGCGCCCGTTGATGGAGGCGGTTCGCGATGAGAGCTTCGGGATTTTCTGGTTCCTGGTCATGCTTCCGATTGGCGTGTACATGGCGTCCTACGCGAACTGGTTCTGGGCCAACGGGGTCGACCTCGGGGGATGGTGGGACATCCAACGGGGGATGGCCTCGTTCTCACTGGATCTGCGGGCGAAACACCCGTACGCGTCTCGCGCCTGGACCTGGTTGGTGATGGAGCGCCCGGTCGCGTACTACTACCGGTGCATCGGGCAGCCGGAGAGGTGCCTGCCCTCGGAGATCCTCGCCATCGGAAACCCGGTGATCTTTTGGGGAAGCGTCCTGGCGTTGCCGTACACGTTGGTTGCGGGGGTGCGGCGCCGAGACTGGCGGGCCGCCCTCATCGTCATGGCCTTCGCCATTCAATACTTCCTGTGGTTCCTCCCCGCGCGAACGACGTTCTTCTTCTATATGGCGCCCATGACGCCGTTCATGGTTCTGGCGCTTGTCTATGTGCTCCGGGACACGCGTCATCTCACGACCCGGCTGACTGATCGGTGGCGCTGGGAGATCCCTCCCGTCTCGGCGATTGTGGTCTTGCTTTCGGTCGCGCTCTTCTTTTTCTTCTACCCGGTCCTCACTGGCCAGGCGATTTCACACTCCGCCTGGCAGATGCGCATGTGGTTCCGCAGCTGGATCTAAAGCGCACCGCGAGGGGTGGAACTTACGAAGTGAGCCGGTCAACGGACCCATCGGCCTTCCCGACGAGCACCTCGGCGACCAGGTTGGGAGCGAACAGGCCGTGCCCGACGACGCCCGGGACCGCATCCAGCGTCCCGGACAGTTGCTCGGGATCGTCGACCGGCGCGTAGAAGTCGAGGAGCACGTTGCCGTCGGGCGTCACGCCGTGTCGCGTCCGAACCTCTCCGAAGGACGAGAGTGTTCGAATGGTGGCCCCGAGCCCGAACGAAAGCACCTCGAGAGGGACCGGCGGCCCGATTTCCCCGACGAGCTTGTCGGACGAAACGATCACCACGAAGCGGTCGGCGGCGGCGGCGGCGATCTTCTCCCGTAGGTGAGCTCCGCCCCTTCCCTTGATCAGCCACAGGTCTGGAGCGACCTGGTCGGCGCCGTCGACGACGAGATCGAGCCGATCGACGGCATCGAATGGGTCAAGCGCGAGGCCGAGCGACCGAGCCGTCGTTTCCGTAGAGACGGAGGTCGCCACACACGTGATCGCGAGCTGCCGGCGCGCCAACGCCGGAAGGAAGTGCGCCACGGTGCTCCCGGTCCCCAAACCGACCGTCATGCCGTCCTGGACCAGGAGCGTCGCGGCCTCTGCGGCCGCTCTCTTTTCCTGTTCCCGCCCGTCCATGCCGGGCAGACTCTACGCCGCGTTTCCTCCGGCCACCCGATACGCTGAGGTCGAAATGTCTTCTTCCCTTGTGAGACGAATTGCCGCAGTGAGCCTTGGCTTTGCCTTGCTGGCCGTCTCCTGCGGGGGCGGGCCCGAGTCGACGGCCGAGTGTGTCGGGGGAACGCTCTGCCTGAACTCGATCACGCAGAATGGCGTTCAGGTCGACCTTCTGCAAGCGCAGGAAGCACTGCCCACCGGGGAAGCGACCTTCACCTTTGGGATGGTCACGAAGCAAGGCGCCCTCCTTACCGGTGGATCGCCCCAAGTGTGGATCGCCAGAGACGGACGAACCCGCCCCCTCGGCCCGTTCCGGGCAACCTTCCATCGGTTCACCGTGAATCACGAGGATCACTCGCCGAGGACTCCGCTGACGGGGTTCTACGCCGCGCCGCTCGAGATTCCCGGTCCGGGAACGTGGTCGGTTGCCGCCGTCGCCGACGTCAACGGCTCTCGGCTCGTCGGGGCCAAGACGTTGAGCGTCACCTCCGGAGAGGGACCCGCCCGGGCCGGCACGAAGGCCATCGCCGTTGAGACGCCGGTGGCCACGAACGCAGCCGAGGCGAAGAGAATTTGCACCCGCAAGCCTCCCGATCCCATGCACTACATCTCCCTCGAGCGGGCACTCAGGAACGGCAAGCCCACGGTGGTGACCTTCGCCACGCCGCTGCTTTGTGAAAGCCAGATCTGTGGGCCGGTGGTCGACGAACAGCTTCTGGTGTTCGAGCGAGTCGGGGCGAAGCGCGCCAACTTCGTCCACGTGGAGGAGTTTCCCCCGGGAGCGGACCTGAAGCCCGATCCGCAGACCATCCCGTCGTACTGGCGGAAGTGGGGCTTCACGACCGAGCCGTGGACCGTGATCATCGACGGGGACGGGATCATCAGGGCGCGGTTCGAGGGGCCGGTCGTGGCGGCGCTCATCGAGGATGCTCTGAAGCCCCTCCTCTAACAGTCGCTGCCCCGCATCGCTGGGGTACGCTCGGCTCGCAATGTCCGTGATCAGTGCGCGGCTGTACCGGCACGGAAAGCTCGAGGAGCCCGACTTCGACGTCCGCAATGTGAGCGAGGTCCTCCGCGACAGCGACGTGGTCGTGTGGGTCGACATCGACGGACCCGATGAGCCGGCCATGAACACGCTGAGGGAGGAGTTCGGCTTTCACGAACTGGCCCTGGAGGACTGCCTCCATCCGCATCAGCGGCCGAAGATCGAGCAGTACGACAAGTATTTCTTCGTGGTCGCGTACGGCGCATCGCGGAAGGGCGGAGACGTCGAGGAACACGAGATGGCGATGTTCGTCGGACCGCGGTACCTGGTGACGGTCCGAAAGGACCCACCGTTCGATCTATCCCCGGTGGAAGATCGACTGGCAACGCATCCCGAGCTCGGCGAGGAAGGCGCCGGGCACCTGCTCTACGTCCTGCTCGACCATATCGTCGACGGCTATTTCGTCGCCGTCGACGCCATGGAGGACCGGTCGCAGGAGATCGAGGAGCAGGTGCTTGAGGCGACCGGAGCCGCGGACGCGCAGGCGGAGATCTTTCTGTTACGCAAGGATCTCATTCACTTCAGGCGAGCAGTGGCTCCTCTTCGAGACGTTTTGGATGTTCTCCAGCAGCGCCGCGTTCCCATCGTCACCGAGAGGCTGGAGCCGTACTACCGGGATGTCTACGACCACGTCCTCCGGGTCACGGACTTCATCGACAGCATCCGCGACCTGCTGTCTTCCGCGCTGGACGCGCACCTGTCGGTGGTGAGCAACCGCCTCAGGAGGTCATGAAGAAGCTCACAGCGTGGGCCAGCATCATCCTGGTCCCAACCCTGATCGCCGGCGTTTACGGCATGAATTTCGAGCACATGCCGGAACTCGGGTGGCTGTTCGGCTACCCATTCGCGCTGGGGCTGATGACGACCGCCGCGTTGCTCCTCTATCGGTCCTTCAAGAGGCGCGACTGGCTTTAGGCCGGGGGCCCCGCCTCGAGAGCGCAACAGACACGCGGATGAAGCTTCAAGCCTCCCTTTCGGTGGCCGATTTCTATGGGGATGGCCCGCCCTCCCGCTTCGAGACCTGCACAAGCCGCCGTTACGTTGATCGCAGCGGCGACCCTGGCTGTCGGCCTTCTGCCGGCCGGTGCTGCGCGCGCCGACACGACCTTCCGCTTCTACGGGTCGGGCTATGGACACCTGATCGGGATGTCGCAGTGGGGCGCGTATGGCATGGCTCGCGCCGGCAAGTCCGGCACCGAGATCCTGAAGCACTTCTACAGGGGAACGTCGGTTACCAGGCCCAGGTCTCGACCCTCGACGATTCGCGTGGGGCTGGTCCAGGGCGCCATGGGGATCGGGGTCAAGGGAGCAGGCGGGTCGGTCTCCCTACGACGCGGCGGACCATCGGGAACGGTGGTTGCACGAGTTCCTTCGGGGTCCACCTGGACGGTGGTGCTCCGCTCCGGCGAGTATTGGATTCGGCGCCCGGACGGCTCGTACGTCGGTGGGAGGGGGTACGGGAGTCCTTCCACGCACCTGTTCGCCACCTATGGATCGAGCGGCGTCTACCTCCACTCCACCGGACACACCTACGCTCACGGGTGGATCGAGTTCAACATCTACCGGCCGTGTGGAAGCTGCGGTTCGAGGCTCAGGGCGATCAACACCGTCGGCATGCAGGGGTATCTGTACGGCCTTGGCGAAGTACCGAGCCTGTGGCCCTCCGCCGCCCTCCGGGCACAGGCGGTTGCCGGTCGGACGTACGCCTCTTACAAGATCCTGACCTCGGGACAACACCGGTCGATCTGCAATTGCGCCGTCTATGCCACAACCCGTGACCAGGTGTACGTCGGGGTTGACAAGGTCAGGTCGACCGGGGGCAGCCGGTGGCGTGACGCCGTCGACGCCACCAACGGGCTGGCTGTGGTCAAGGACGGCAAGCCGATCCTGGCGGTCTACTCCTCCTCTTCGGGGGGGCACACCGAGGACGTCGAGAACGTGTGGGGCGGTTCGGCGTTGTCCTACCTGCGCGGCGTCTGTGACCGTTGGGTCTACAACGGAGACCCGAACCGAACGTGGACCGCCTCCTTTTCGGGTGCGGCGGTCGGGAACGCGCTGCAGCGGGCGACCGGAAAGGACATCGGCGACGCCAGGTCGTTCTCCAACGTCTCACGAGGCGTCTCGGGAGCGATCGTTCGGGCAACGGTCGCCGGGAGCAGGGGATCCGTGACGGTGTCCGGATCGACGCTTCGAAGCGCACTCGGCCTGAAGAGCGCGCGCGTCTGGATCAACCAGAATCGAAATATCATCGGGCGGGTTCGCTCCAAGTACGACTCGTTGCGCTGTGCGCCACGACTCCCCACGTCTCGCCTGGTCGAGGTGAAGGGCGGCCGGTACCAGGCGTTCAGGGTTGGACGGATCTACGTCAACGACGCGGTGAACCGCGCCCACTGGATCCACGGCCTGGTTCTGTCGAAATACCTTAAGCTCGGCGGCCATAGGAGTTCATTCGGCCTTCCGATCAGCGACGTGGTGAGGGTGGATTCGATTCGAGTTCGAGCTCGGTTCCAGCATGGAACCATCACCTGCAACAAGTCGACGCGGAACTGCACCACCTGAGCCTGGTAGCCCTTGTCGCCGCCAAGGCCGGACGAACGGCCGTTGGTGGGGTGGGCATCGCTGCGGCCCTCGCTTTACTCCTCCCGATGGAGGCCGGCGTTCCCATCCCCATTCCCTCCGACCTCCTGATGCTGTTCATCGGGCAACGGGCCGGAGCCGGCGAGATCCCACTGTGGGTCGCGGTGCTCGCGCTCGAGGCGGTCACGCTCACCGGCACCACCGGGCTGTTCCTGTTGATTCGCGGCCCGGCCGGATCCGTACTGCGGCGCTTCGGGCGCCGGGTCGGCATCACGCCCGAACGGATCGCTCGTGCCGAGGACCTCTTGCAACGACGAGGAAGGAACGCGCTCATCGTGGGGCGCACCACTCCGGGCCTTCGAACGCTCACCGTGGCGGCCGCCGCCGCGTCGAGGCTGCCGGCGGGCCGGGCCCTGCCGCCGCTGCTGATCGGGAGCACGATCTTCATTCAGGGGCATCTCGCCCTCGGCTTTCTTCTCGGGCCGATCGCCGAAGACGCGCTGAACCGGGCCCGGGGTCCCGTTCTGATCGGTCTCCTTCTCCTTGTCGCGGTGGGAGTCGTCGTGTGGATCGCCCGTCGAGGCCGCCGCGGCGCGGCACAGCCATGGACGGAAGCCTCGTGCCCGGCGTGCCTCGCGGTGGCAGCCGTCAGCGGCCGTGAAAGGGCGCTCTCGCCCTAGCGCCGAGCTTCGAACAGCGAAACCGGCTTCATGAGCCCCTTCAATTCGACGGGGCCGAACTCCTCGAAGCGGATGCCGTCGCCCCTTTCGACGGCCTCGACGACCTCTTCGCTCACCAGGACCTGGCCTGGATCGGCGCGGGCGGCGATGCGCGACGCCATGTTCACCGTTCGACCGAAGTAGTCGCCGTCCTGGAAGATCACCGGCCCTGCGGCGACGCCGGCATGCGAGGGAGGCAACCCGACCTGAGGCGAGGTGGCGACCATTTCGAGGGCGGCGTCGACCGCCGCGGCGGGGTCCTTGAAGTAAAACATCACGCCGTCGCCCAGCCACTTGACGGGCTGGCCGCCACGTTCGAGCGACTCGTGCTCCACGAAGCCCACCAGCTTGGCGGCGAGATCCGCCGCCGCTCGGTCACCCATCTCTTCGGTCAGCCTCGTGTAGCCGGCCATATCGAGGAAGCACATCGCCGGAGGGCGTCCCAGCGGCCGGCGGTATCCGGCCTCTTCGACGGCCCGTTCGATATGGCCGACGAGATCTTCAATCCAGGCTCGCTCTCGCTGGCGCCGGTAGAGCGTAAGGATCGTTTGGTCGATCAGCGGGATGAACTCTGCCGACAACGTCGCGGCAAGGTCGGTGAGCTGCCGCTCACTCATCCCTGACTGCAGAGCCCGAAGCTCCACGTTCGAGTGGAACAAATGGGTCTCCGCTTCGGCGATTCGCCGAAGCGCGTCTGAATAGACCCGGAGGATCCGGATGACGTCCGCCTCGTCAGCAACCGAAGCCTCCAGGGCGCGTTGAAGGACGGGAAGAAGCGAGATCTCGTCCTCTCGCATCGGCTCGTCCGGTGGCGGGCGGGCGAACCCCTGAGCCTGCCGCAGCGCCGCAAGGAAATCGAGCGAGAGCCCGGTTTCGTTCGCGATGTCACGCCCTGTCTTCGGTGCAAGCGAGGACCACTCGTAGTGCGGCAGGTCGAGGAACCCAAATGAGAATTTCCCTTCTCTCACCGCACGGGCGATTTCCTGGAGCGGGAGCCCGGCCTCTTGGCATGCGTGGGCGAGTCGTGTCCTGTTGATGTCGCCGCGGGAGAAGGCACGTTCGCGATCGGCCGGCGCGAGGATCCCGAACTCGACCAGACGCTCGACGAAGTCGATGCTTACCCCCGATCGCGAGGCGACTTCGTCGGCCGAAAGCTGGTCCATGCGGCCGTCATGCTAGCGCCGCCGTTCGTGAGAGCGGTCAACGGGAGATCTCGGCGTTGGCTGCCGATCCGACTCCCTTTGAGCCACCGGCCCGCGGGCGGCATTGCGTCCCTACTAAAGTCGGGCTTCCCTCGACATCCGGAGTGTGGGGTAAGCCGGTATTCCTTATGTGGTTGGATCCCAAGCGCTCGCACTCCGACGAGTCACTCCTCGCGGGACTCGCCTCGGGTGACCCCGACGCCGCGGCCGCATTCGTTCGACGGTTCCAGGCCCGCGTTTTTGGGCTGGCCCTCGCCATCGTGGGCGATAGGGCCGCGGCCGAAGAGGTCGCGCAGGAAACGTTCGTCCGCGCCTGGAAACACGCCGGTGGGTACGACTCCCGACGCGGGGCCGTGGCGTCCTGGCTGCTCACCATCGCGCGGAACACGGCGGTGGATGCTTCGCGACACAGCCGATCCACGCCGATGGATCCCGACGCGATCCTTGCCCTTGCGGAGACCGATCCGGCGCCGAACCCTGAGGACGCCGCCATGACGGGGCACGAAGTTGGAGCGCTCCGGGAGGCGTTGAAGGGACTTCCCGATGATCAACGGCGGGCGCTGATCATGGCGGCGTTCGGCGGAATGACAGTTCGACAGATCGCCGAAGCCGAGCAGATTCCGCTCGGAACCGCGAAGACGAGGATTCGAAGCGGGATTCTGAAGTTGAGAACCGCACTGGAAGGCGAGCGATGACGGACGACGATGCGCGCGAGCACGTGCACGACCTGGTGGCGGAGCTCGCCCTGGGCATCGCTTCGGAGGACGACCGGACCCGAGCCCTAGCCCATCTGGGGACGTGCCTGAAATGTCGCCGCGAGCTCGAGGATTTCACCAGCGTGGCGGACGCGTTGCTGCTGACCGGACCGGAGGAGGCACCGCCGGACCAATTCGAGCGAAAGGTGGTCGAGCGACTCGGACGCACGCCGGCAAGACCACCCTGGTTGCGTCGCACGATCGCACTCGCCACCGCGGCCGTTCTTGGAGCGACGGCCGCGCTCGTGGGCGGCTACGTCGCATTGAGAGAGGACCTGGAGCTGGTGCGGCTCTACAAGCGGACGCTCGAAGTTTCCGACGGGAAGGGACTGGGTGCCTTCCCGCTGATGGAAACGAGGGCTCGACGAGCGGGGACGGCATTCGCGTACGAGGGGGCGACCCCGTGGGTGTTCGTGGTGATCACCGAGGGCCGGCGGTCGGGTATGTTCGACGTCCAGCTGCGCACCAGACGAGGGCACAGGGTCCCGCTCGGACGAGTGAAGCTCACCGGCGGCCGCGGCACCTTTGGTTCGGCGTCGCCAATCTCTCTGTTTGAGATGGCTGGGCTCGACTTGATCGAACGGGAATCGGGAACGGCGATCTTTACGGCCGAGGTGCCGCCGGTCCCACCTGGCTAAAGTCGGCTCCACTCCAAATGAAGCTCGGCAAACGAACCGTGATGCTGCTCGCCGTGGCAGGCGTCGGACTGGCCGGCACATGGCTGGGGGTCACGGTCGGGGCGAAACGAGGCGCCGCACTCGGACCCTTCGACGTCGAACTTTCGGGCGCATTTGGGAGCGGGCAGACGGAGATCGTGCTTCCTCCTCTCGGCCGCGTTACCGCCGATACGCACGCACCTCCACTGTCGTTTCGCGCCACGCTTCGGGAAGTTGAGATCCAGGAACTCACGAGGCTGGTCCGCGACCAAAGCGTTCGTCAGCTCGCCGACGACATCGGTGATTCCGCCCGAAGGCACGTGGTTCCCTTTGGGTTTCAACTGCTCGGGATGGGAATCCTCGGGGCGCTGCTCCTGGCCGTGCTGGTGTTTCGAACGAACTGGCGAGCGGTTCTGCTATCGCTGGTGGTTCCGGTGACCGTGGTCGGTGGAAGCGAGCTGGCCGCCTGGGTCACCTACGACAGCAACGCGTTTCGGGCCCCGCGGTTCTCCGGTTCGCTGGCACTCGCGCCGCGGCTCGTGGGAGAAGTGGAGACCGCCGCGGCTCGGATCGACGCCTTCCGTCTGGAGCTCCAACGGATCGTCAGCGGCGCCGCTCGCGTGTACAGCCGGATCCAGACGAGGCAATTTCCGGGCGATCAGATTCGGGTCCTCCATATCGCTGACGTCCACCTGTCGCCACTTGGGATGGAGTTCGCCCGACAGCTCGCCGAGGCGTTCGACGTGGACGTTGTGGTCGATACGGGCGACCTCACATCGTTCGGAACGCCGGCCGAGGACCTCATCGCCAGGTTCGTCCCGGGCTTCAACCGCCCGTACCTCTTCGTTCCCGGCAATCATGATGGGCCGTCCATCGAAGCGGCGATGGCGCGGGTCCCGAACGTCACGGTCCTGAACGGCGCGTCCGTGCAGAAGGCGGGGGTGACGTTCTATGGGCTGCGACACCCGGTCTTCACGCCCAACAAGGAAACCACGGTGAACGACGCCGAGTTCGAGGCGCAAGCGAGACAGGCCGGGGAGCGGATCCTTAGGGAGGTGCAAATGGGCTTGACGCCACCCGCGGTGGTCGCCGTGCACGACGACCGAATGGCCGAGGCCGTCGCGGGCCGCGTTCCGGTTGTGATCTCCGGACACTTCCACCAGCCCGCAGCGCGGATGATGCACGGCACCATTTTTCTCCGCACGGGAACCACCGGCGGATCCGGTTTCACGGTGTTCACGCAGGAAGGTGGGATCCCTCTCTCCGCTCAGATCCTTTACTTCGAGCCGCGACCACAGCCAACGCTCCTGGCGTTCGACCGGATAACGCAATCGCCTGAGAGCGGCAATCTGAGCGTAGAGCGGCACCTGGTCGCCGAGGAGTTCGGCTAGCTTCGTCTCCCACGCCGTCGCCGCCGGCGTAGGTGCGGCTTCCGGCCAGGAAACGAGTAACTTGCGGCCATGGCCAAGAAGAATCTCGTCGCGGCGATCGAGAAGTTCGGCGAACGTGCTGCCGAAACGCTTCTTCCCGTGCCCACCGCAGCCTTTTTTGCGGTTGCGACGCGACTGCGCGGCCGGCGCTTCTTCCACCCATACGGCCGCGCGTTTGCCGGGACCCTGCACATCCCGAAAGAGAGAGCTGCTCTGAAGGAAGGAGACCACCAGGCGATCGCACGGTTGTCTCGGGGCGCGGGAGTCCCTCAAGGACTGCCGGATGTTCTGGGCCTTGCCATCAAGCTCCCCGACTACAACGGCCCGCGGAGGGACCAGGACTTCCTTCTCGTTTCGGCGGCCAGCGCGCCGGTGGCAAGACATCTATTGCTGCCCGCGTCTGAATTCGGTTCGCGAACCTTTTCGACGGTCCTCCCATACGAAGTGGACGGAGAGGTCCTCCTGTTTGGAACGCTCCCGTCACCGCCCGAAGAACGCGTTACAGGTCTCGACCTCGCCAAACTGGATGAGGCGCTCGAGCAAGGCCGGTTGCGATTCCGATTCGCCGTCGCGAGGTTGACTGGGGCGTGGCGCCGCATCGGCAACCTTCAGTTGGAGCGCCGTTTATCCCAGGAGCTCTCGGACGAACTCAGGTTCAACCCGTGGAACACATCCGATCGGATCCGTCCCATCGGTCCACTCAACCGGTTGCGCGCCGACGCGTACCCGGCGAGTCAGGAAGCGAGGGAGTCTCCTAACGCAAATTGAGTAGGCGATAGAGAGCACCCCAACCATCGGTCAAATGCTTGACATGTCACAAGGTCGCGACAGAGTGGTCAATGCGAATTTTCTAACGACCACTAAATCGGACGGAGCATGCGATGACGCGAACGACGGTTTCACCCCAGAAGTCCTTGGTCGCTGGACTGGTCATGCTCGGATTGGTAGTTGGCCTGCAAAGGGCGGTGGCTCAGGCCGTTCAGTGCCCCGCCGGCGGACAGCAGTTCACCACGTCCGGCAGTGTTGACGGGGTGAGCTTTCAGGTGTCAGGCGGTACGTTGACAATGACCAACACGACAACATCCGACATGGCTACCGTCTCGTGGTGTGCAGAAGGCAAGGAAGAGTTCTCGAACGGCAGCAAGATTTCGGGCCTCATGAGTACGAGCATTCCTGGCGGACAGTCCCAGTCATCCTTCTTCGATAAGGACCTCAATCACTTCGTCGTCTATAGCGTTGAGCATGTGGATTCAGGTGGTCATGGACCTCCGCCCCGGCCCGGGAAGGGCAACGGCGGTGGAGGCGATGGAGATGGCGGTGGTGGAGACGGCGGCAGTGGTGGCACTCAGTCCACGGGCGGCAGTGGCGGCGCTCTCTCGACGGGCGGCGGTGCAGGAGGATCCGGTGCGGTTGCTCCGCCTCCACCCGTCATCGTCAACGAGCCGACTGTGACTGGGTAGCATCCAGCTTCACGCGGATCACAGAAGCCGTACGGCGGCCAGCGGCCGGGCACAGATCGCCGGATGGGTGGAGGTGATCGGAGTCGAACCCACGACCTCTGCCGTGTGTAGGCGAGGTCAGAGGGATTCCTAGGCCAGCGCAAAATTGGAGGATGCCCCACGGACGGTCCACTCCCTGCGAGTACAAGCACCCACACCGGGAACACCACAGGGATGGAAGAGCGATCCGGTAATCCGGTCGAAGGCCGCGCTCCGCGCTCGGCACTGGGCCGGACGTCGGAGGCCCTCGACGCGGTCCTAGCGTTGATCCATCGAACGGCTGGGCGATTGCGAAAGCTCTCCTTGCTGGGTATGGCCGCCGGTGCTCTGATCTGGGTCACCATCCCAACGCAGGTTCAGGCCGCCCGGGAGCCCACGACGCTGGCTCTCTGGGCACTCGTGCTCATGGCAAGTCCTGCGGTCTTGCTCGTCTTCACTGTCGGGCTGAGCCGCCTGACTCGAGTCCGGGAGCACTTCCGTGCGTTACCTCAGCTCGTCGGGGAGCGGGCAGAGGAGCTTCGACGCCTGTCCCGCGAAGCTCGGGGAGCCGCACAGAAGAGCTGGGTCAGGTCGGTCTTCAATTCGTACCGCTTCTGGCGAACCGCTGCGGGCACGCGAGAGTTGCTTCTCACTCTGGTGCCAGCGCGGTTCGTGTTTGCACCGTGGGTCCTGGTGGCGGCGCTCGTCGGCGTGATCGGATGCCTGGTGGAGATTGCAGTGGCCCCGTTCGCGGCGCTGTGGTTTCTCGTGTCTGCAGCCTTCTAAGCGCGCCCCGGAGATAGAAACCGTAGGCCAAGTGCAGTTTTCACGGTTGTACGCATTCGCTCATCGAAATGATCCTTCAGCCGCGCCGGTCAATTCAAAATCAGCTCATCCAAGCCGAAAGGCGCGGAGTAGTTGTTGAGCGACTCCCACAACGGGATATGCCGTCCTCAGTTGTTGTTCAGACGGAACCAACCCAGCTTCTTGCGGCAGGCGCTTGCGAGACCACCGAAAATCCCCAACGGACCAGAGTGACAAAAACGGGTTTCCAAACTCAGCTTGAGTCACTGCCGGGGCTTACCGTGGTCAGCAGCTTCCCACGGCGGGAAGGGAGGAAGCGGTGCAGCTAGGGCGGCCAAAGCGGAGCGAAAGCCTTACGGCCGAGTTCAGCGAGTGGATAAAGGGACAACGAAAGCGGTTAGGGCTGGGCCAAGAGCGCTTCGTTCTGGAGCCGACGTTCTCACAACGGCGCTGCGACGATGGGAGGAGGGCGTCGCCCTGCCCGATTTTTACACCTCACCCGGATCATCCCGTTCACTGGCGAACTCCCGCCATTCTTGGAGCTCAAGGAAACTGGTCAAGGGCGGGCGTGAGGGTGGGTGCCTTACGCGGATGGTTGAATCATGCCGGGAAGCGAGCCGCCATACATGGGAAGCCTTATCCTCTGGCGCTCACGCACTTCTTCCCACAGCCTGTTCATCCCTACAGAGCCGTACTGCCTCACTCTTCGCACGCCGTCGAAATCGAGGACGTCCGTAATTACTTCTTCCCCGCCGCCAGCAGCTTGAAGGACGTGCCCCTCTGGATCCACCACTAAGCTGCGCCCTTCCCCGTAACCACCGCCGACGTTGACGTTGACAACGATCACTTGATTGGTGATGGCCTGAGCGCGGACGAGAACGAGCTCCTGCTCTCTGTCGGAGGTCCAGGTGGCAGCAGGCTGGAGAATCAGTTCAGCCCCTAGCCAAGCAAGATTCCGCGCGACTTCAGGGAACCAGCCGTCGTAGCAGATCATCAGGCCCACACGACCCACATCATCGATGTCGAACAGGACGAGGTCCTCGCCGGGGAATGACCGCTCCCATGGCCGCCACGGAAAAATCTTTCGATAGCGCGCCGCGATGGAGCCGTCGGGTCGAACGGCGACGGCTGTGTTGTAGATTCGGCCGGCGTCTCCGATCTCGTAGACCGATCCAGGCACGAGCCAGATTTGGAGTTCTTCGGCAAGCTCGCCGAGCCGCTCCGTCAAGGGTCCAGGGATGCGCTGCGCCACCCTTTCGACCGAATAGCCGGCTCGGGGAGGGATCGTCGTGGGCCCGATCGCCGATAGAAACAGCTCCGGATACACGACCAGTTTCGTGCTCGGGAACGCTTGGACGAGTCGTCTCGTCGTCACTTCGAATTTCTCCCACGTCGCGTCCACCTCCCACGGGACTGGAGCGGCCTGGACCGCCAGGATCGGGAGCGGTCTCATCTCACCCGCCTCCGAAACGAGCGTGGGAACGACCAGCGATGTCGGCGGCAAATCGCACCCCCGGTGATCTACGATTCCGCCCGGCGTTCGCCCACGCCGTAGCCGTGAGTGAACCAGCAAGAGGAGGCGGATCGTGTACTTCCCTCAGGACGAGTACGAGGAGCGATGGCGTCGCATCTACGACGCGATGGAGGTTAAGGGAATAGCGACCGCGCTGGTCTGGGGACGGACGGCCGGTACGTACGAGAGACACGGCGACCTTCTGTACCTTACCAACTACTACTCGAGTCAGTCTGGACACGACTACGACACGGATTGGTGGACGGGACTCGGATTCAGCGCCGTCCTGATGCACGAGCGTGACGTCCCCCTGTTGGTTGCCGACGAACCCGACTACCCTTCGGAGCTCCTCCCGATCGCGGTTGAGCGCGTCGTCTGGGGTGAGAACGTTCTCGTCACGGTCGCAGAAGTGCTCAAGGCGCGCGGAATCACGGAGGGTCGCGTGGCCCTGGTTGGCGAGGATTTCCTCCCCGCGAAGTATTACCGCCTTCTGACGGAAGCTCTTCCCGGCGTTGAATTTGTCGCTGACGACCGCCTGGTTCGTGACGTGAGGCTTCACAAGACCCAGCGCGAGCTCGACTGCTACCGCGAGGCCGGCGTCGCCGTATCCGCGGCGATGACCGCCTTGATGGAGCGGGCAGTGCGCGGCGGGACACAAGCGGAGGCCGCTGCGGCCGGTGCATCGGAGCTTGTGCGGCGCGGTGGATTTCCGCACATGGTTCCCGTTGCCAGCGGCAACGATATGTACCACTTCGCGGGCGATCCGATTACTGGCTCGTCGCCCGCCATCTCGATGAGCGACGGTGATATGGTCCGCGCCTGGGTGTACGGCCCCGCTTGGCAAGGTTACTGGTGCGATCCTGGCCGGACGGCCGTGGTTGGTGGGAAGCCGCGTCCGGATCAGCGAGCGCTCATCGGGGCGGCCAATGACATCGTCTCTCGCGTGATGGAGGCGATCCGTCCGGGGGTCCGCGTGAAGGACATCGTGAATCTCGGCTCCCAGCTGCGGAGGGAGGCCGGTACGGAGGATGACCAAGCGGCAAGGATGTTCCCGTTGTACGGCCATGGGATTGGGCTTTACTGGGAGGAGCCTTACTTCACCGAAGGGTGGAAGAACGAGGTGACGGCGTTTCACGAAGGCCAGACCGTTACGGCCGAGACATTTCTGTATCGACCGGGCGTGGGCAGCGCGGGTGTGGAACAGAATTTCATCGTGGGACGGGAGCGAAATGAACTGCTCACCACGACCGAACTCGAATGGTGGTGACCCAAGCTTCGGGGCGCCCTCCAACGGGAACGCGTTCATTACTCCTCACCACCACTCCAGATCAGTCGTAGTAAGTAGTTCGTTTTTTCCGTCCTGCACGATGAAGCACTCCTCGATCCCAGCGCTTCCCACGCCCGGCCAACTCAGGAAGACTTCGATGGTGCACGTTTGGCCGGAGTGGAAGTACGCGTATCGCTCTTCTGTCCCGGGCTCGCCGAGCATCCCTTCCCCAAGCGTGGGTCGTTCCCAAAACATCCCGACTCCGTGCCCGTACAACGGGAACATGTTTGATACGGGATCGTCCTGAGAGCCGCTCTCTGTAGTCAGTCGCTCGCCGAGAGCGACGACATCGAGCACCCGGGAACCGGGGGTAACCGACTCCATCAGGCGATGGGTGATGTCGGTAGCGGTTCGAATCAACTCACGCTGTCGACGAGTGCCAGCTCGACCGACGATGCCAGTTCGCCCAGGATCGAGCCAGTACCCCTGCCAGATTGGTCCGTAGACCCACGCACGGACGAGGTCGCCAGGAGCCATGACGATTTCTCGAGAGAAGCCCGCGATCGGGTCGCCGGTGAATCGGTGAATCGTAGCCCCGCTCGAGACGGGAATCATGTGGGGGAAGCCTCCTCGTCGAGCGAGCTCCGCCATTCCGGCGGCTGCGGCGTCAGCCTGTGTACCGCCACGCATGGCGGTTTCCATCAGCGCCTGGAGGGCTGCGGAAGCTGTTTCACCAGCTTCACGTATGCACTCGAGCTCGAACGTCGACTTGTATCGTCGGACGTCGCGCACTAGCTCATCGTCGTAAGTGAACTCAATCCCGGGGAAAGCGTCTTCGAGGAGGCGGGCGTACTTCACGGGAAGGAAGTCGTGTCCGACCGAGAGTACCTTTCCCGTGGCGCTCCTCTGCCGGAGTCCGGCAGTCACAGCACGGATGAGGTTTCGATCGGACGAAACACGACCGACTGCAAGAAGGTCTTCAGGGTAGTCAGGTTGGTCGGCGAAGAGTTCCGGCGAATCTCCATTTGCGAACAATGCCGCCGAGTAACTGCTCGCCAGTCTCACGCTTGAGTCGTACGCATGACCTGACTGGTTCGAGTAGTAGTTCGTCAGGTAGAGGATGTCATTGCACCGCTCGTAATTTCCGCCGCTCTGCCCCCAGACCAGCGCGGTCTCGAACCCCGCGGAGTGAATCGCATCCCATACGCGACTCCACCGTTGCTCGTACTCATCCATGGGGAAATACGTCATCGCGTTCCTTTCACGGCTCGCTTATCAACGCCCGCGAGGTGGCCTTCGGCCTACTTTGGGCAACTGACGCCGGCAGCCTTTGGAACTCCTGAGCTTCTCACTCGGGCGGGACCGCCTCGAAGACAAGCCTCGTATCGATCCCTCGCCTCCTCTCGACCCATTGCCACGCAAAGAAGACCGCGAGGAAGAAAACGACGGGCACGATCAGGAGCCAGCGGGGGTCGGCGGGCAAGCCGAGGCCCGCTCCGGTGAGGCCGACCTTGTCGTTGGTGGCGATGACGAACAGGCTTGCCACGTACAGAATCATTCCGAGCGCACTGATCACCGTGATCAGCGGAAGACGCCCGATGTGGTACCTCGCCACGGGAGAGGCTTCGTAGATCGCCCTCGCCCGGATCGGGAGGAGGAACGCTGCCAGGCAGCCGAAGAGCAATACGCCCTGCCCGCCGTACACGCTGAGATACGTGAACACCGTGGACCACTCCGGCGCGTAGGTGAACCACAGCGTCATGCCCAGGACGAGGGCAACGTACACGGTAGCCGAGAAGATCGGCGCGTGGAACCTCGGGTTCACGTCGGCGAACTTCGCGGGGAGCGTGCGGTCGAGCCCCATGGAGACCAGGATCCGGGTCTCATTCATCATCACGGCGGTCATGAGTTGGAAGGCGCTCGCGATGAACCCGAGCGACACCGCAAGAACCAGAAAGAAGTTGTCGTTCACGATGGAGCTGAAGGATGTGATGTTGAGGTCGTATGGCAGCGCGATAATTTCCTCATTCACGAGAAACGACGCCGCAGAGATGAACTCCTGGGACGCCATTCGTTCGAACAGGAAGTACAGGAGCCCAAAGACGACAATCCCGATATAGAGCGCCCCTAGGATGAGAGCTCGGCTCAACCGGGCGAAGTCACGGGCGCGTTTGACCTCTCCTAGCATGCCCTCGGTCGCGTAGACCACGAATGGGACGACGCCCAGCATCACGGGGATCCAGAGGAGCGTGTCTCCCCAGCTGAATGACGGCGGCTGCCAGCCGTTCTGCTGGGCGGTTGAGAGGATGCCGGCGTAGGTGATGCCGTCTGCTTCGTTCGCTGGGAACCGGTCGAATGCCTGCCGAAACCGGTCGTTTGAGCTGACGAAAAGCTGGATCAACAACGCCACGTTCGTCACCACGATCGCCGGAAGAAAGACGCTACGCTGGATGATCCGGTAGAGCCGGACTCCTCGGATGGTGATCAACCACGCCAGCAATGCGAGAACGATCGTCGTGATCAGCTGTCCAGTTGTTCCCTGGAGCGCGTTGGCCCATCCAGTGAGGGTTTCGATTCCGAACTGCGAGGCAGCCGCGTTGAGAACGGGCCCGAGCCCAAACGAGACGATGACGAATGTGCCCAGTGGAAACAGGATGGTCCAGACGAACGCCCCCATACCAAGTGGAATGGCGAAACCCAGTGCCGGAGAGACCGTCCGGCTGTCGTACAGGTAGTCGCCGCCCGCTCTCGGCATCGCCGAGCCAAGCGCCGCATAGCAGATGATTACGGGTAACGAGGCCAGCGTGCCGAGGACGAGCATCAGGACGGTGTTAATCCCCGGCGTGATGTACTGCGGGTATGGGAAGAAATAAATGAAGGAGAAGAAGAGCCCGCTTGCAAGCACTCCAAAAACCGCAGCATCGAAGATAGAGAGCTCTCGGACCAATCCCGACGATTGCCGCAGGAAGACATCGAGTGCTTGGTCGTCAGATTTCCGCGATCGAGCAGCCGTTTCCACTGCCTGCCTCCTTTCTCATGCCGCCACCAGTTGATGACTCACGACTCTGGATGGCTCGACCGTCACGAGGGCCGCTCGGAGGACGCCCTCCGCGTATTCGCTCCCGGGATTGACGGCCCACGTCCTCCCGAGCCGAACAGCAGCCCGCGATTCATGAATGTGGCCGTGCAAACTGAGCAGCGGCTGAGCGTCGGCGAGGAAATCCCTTACCGCTGTGCTACCGACTGGAGCAATCTCGCCTGGGACCGGCCGAGGCGGCGAAACGGACGTATCGAGCTTCGGTGCCAGATCGAGCGTCGAATCGAATGGGGGTGGGTGGATGTTGGCGATGACGTTGCTGAAGTCTTTTAGCCCCTCAGTGATGCTTCGAAGTTTGTCGGCTAACTCACTCTCGGAGACATCCCGAGGGCATTGCCACGGCGTCGGATTTCCGAGTCCACAAGAGACGAGCATCCAGTGATCCAGAACCGGAACAACTGCGCCATCGGCGGGAGTGACCCATTCGCGCTGAACCAAGGTGACCGCATCCAGACTCCACGGGTCGTCATTGCCCGCCATGACGTAGGCCGGGACCCGAAGTTGGCGACAGCGATCTTCCAGCCGTTCGAGCCAAGCGGACCAGCGACGAGCAATCACCTCCTCGAAGATGCGATTCGTTCTGACCGGGTCGTCGCGCATCGCTTCGATCTCTTCGACGGGTGCGATGTGCCAATAGAAACCGACCTGGCCGACCTTCTCCAGGAAAGTGGACAACTCGCGACTGGCGAACTCGTGGACCTGCCCCATCCACTTCAGGCGGAACTTGTCCCCGAGGTCGACGACAGGGACCATCGCTTTCCCAGCAACATCTCCGCCCGCTATGACGGCGTCGGGGCGCCACACCTCGAGCGCCTTCAGGAGTTTGCGGAACGTGAGGTCGCTCCCGTGAAGGTCGGTCACGAACAGCAGTCGGCGACGGTTCGCCCGAGCCTTCGGCCGCCGGATCATGCCAGCTTCTCCCTCACCGGACGACCTCTTCGACGTCTTGGTACCACTGCCATCGGGTGCCGACCTTTGACCGAACCTTCCAGCGAAGTGTCTTCGGAGCCTCTTGAATAACGCGGGTCAGTGCGTTGATCCGCTCGTCAACCACTGAACGGAAAGTCGCTGGAAAGAGAGAATCCAGCTTTTCTGACAGTTTCCGGAGATTGCCCAACGCCGTATGGTGAAATCCCCAGTCTCTGCGGAGAACGTCCGCCAAGTATCCGAGCGATATGGACGCCTCACTGCCGTCGTTCGTCAGCGCCGACGGAGACTCCAAGAGAAGGAAGCCCACATCTATCAGGTCCTTCTCGTTGATGGATGCGATCTGGAGCTTCGTAAGCAGCAAAAGGGTGGGAGGCAGCGCCGGACCCGGCGTGGCCAGCGCGTGCGCGAGTTCCAGTCGATGACACTGGGGCGGCGTGCCGAGGAACACGTCGATGTACACGCCTCCACCGTTCGACGCCTCGCAGTAACGGTGACGCTGGTCCCCGCGCCAAGCAATGAGCCGATCGTCGGGTTCGTATCCCAATGACGTGAGCGTTTTCCGTATGGCATGGCTCGACTTGAGCGGAGCGAGAAGATCGATGTCGTTCGGAACCGGGCGCAGGACGTCGTAAGTCTCCCGAGCGACCGTCACGTACCAGCGGATCACCACGCCTCCGAGGATTCGGAGAGAAAGGCCCATGGCCGACGCTTGCTCCACAATCTGAAGTGCCTTTGAGGCGAGGTCGTCATGTGTCCGAGCGCACATGTCGAGCTCGGTCATGCGCCGAAGCGGCCGCACTGCTGAGGATTAGGTGGAATCGGTCCCCGGGGGCGAAAACCACGGCGCGCCGAGCACCGAAGCTGACACTGGCGCTGACGCAACGCAGCGCCACCGTGATCCCACACAGCTCGCATGCCTCCGACCCCTGGCTAGGGAGGTCCAGACTCTAGAACTGACCAAGCGTCTGGTCAACTGGGAGAGGCGGATGCGTGAGCCGCACGGGGGCCGAGTTCCGTCATGATGGACTCTGTCGTGGTCGTGCGGAACGCCTCAGCGGAGCGGCTTAGTCGTGGGGAAGAGACGCGTAGTCGAATCCTCGAGGCTGCGCGCCAGGTGCTGGCCGAAGAGGGAATCAACCGCTTTACCACGCGCCGGGTGGCGGCCATAGCAGGCGTCTCGCACGGCATGTGCCATTACCACTTCAAGGACAAGAGAGACCTTGTCCTAGCTCTGGTCGAACACGCCAGGCGCGACTGGGTCGAGCCGCTGGAGCGGATCGTCAATGGCGCTGGTCCCGCGGAATCTCGTGCCCGGTCGGTCATCGCTTGGATGGCGGAACCCGCGACCATCGAAGTCATGCGGGTACACCTTGCGCTGTTTTGGTTCGCGTTGGGCGACGAAGAGGTCCGGGAGCACCTAGCCGGCGAGTACGCGCGCTGGCGGAAGCCGTTCGTCACGCTTTTCCGCGAGGTCGCCGACGAGCTCAGCCTTATCTCACTAGACCCGCACGGCGTGGGAGAGGCCTTTGCTTCCGCAGCTGACGGGCTCGTTCAGCAGCAGGTTCTCGACCCGGCACTTCAGACCGAGCACCTGCTCACGAGTCTGTTCAACCGGATCGTCGCAGCCGAACGCGACGTGGGTACCTCCGGCCAGAAAGAGCCGAACCTTTCACGGTCAACACGAGGCAGCAAGTAGCGAACCGCCCCACCCGCGAGCTTCTGCTAGGCCCGCCGCAGGTCCACGGACCGCGAGGCTCGGTTGACCAAGCGCTTGGTTAGCTCTTATGCTGCGATCGGACACGTCGGCAGGAGGTGCGGATGACCTGGCGGAGAATCGCGACGACCTTTTCCGTACTGGCACTGATCGCTGCGGCCTGTGGAGGGCCGGAGACGCGGCGAGGCGGTGAGCCGGTCACGTTGACCTTCGTAAGCTTTGGAGGCGCGTATCAGCAGGCCCAGACCAACGCGTGGCTGGAGCCCTTCATGAAGGCCAATCCGAACGTCAGGATTGTCCAGGAGGAGCCCACCGACTACGCGAAGCTCCAGGCCATGGTTGAATCGGGAAACGTCACATGGGACGTAGTTGAAGTCGGGAACGACTTCGGGTTGGCGAGCGATCACGACGTCCTCGAGCCCATCGATTGCAAGATCGTTCCCTGCGACGAGCTCCAGTCGGATCTCTTCCCGACCAGAGGATACCGGGTTCCAGATATCGTCTATTCGGTCGTCGTCGGTTATAGGTCAGACGCGTTTGCTGGAAAGCAACCAACGAGTTTCGCTGACTTCTTTGATCTGAAGAAGTTCCCTGGAAAACGCGGGGCCTTCAACTACGCATCCTGGGGCCTCCTGGAGATGGCGCTCCTCGCGGATGGTGTTCAGGCAGATGAGCTCTACCCGCTCGACTTGGACAGGGCGTTCGCGAAACTCGACACGGTCAAGGACCAGATCGTCTGGTACGACTCGGGCGCGCAGTCGGCACAGCTCCTCGCAGACGGGGAAGTAGCCATGGGAATGAGCTGGAACGGCCGCATTTTCGATATCCAGCGGGAAGGCGCTCCCGTCGACATCATGTGGGATCAACACATACTCACCGCCGATTACTTGGTGGTCCCGAAGGGCTCGAAGAACGTTCGAGCAGCTATGCAGCTGATCTCATGGATCGTGTCAGACAAGAACAACGCTGAGATCAGCAAGCACATTGCGTACGCTCCTGCGAACGAGGGAGCGGTCAACAACGTCGATCGGACGAAGGAACGCGACCTTCCGACGTCCTACGTTGAGACCGGCATAGGCTTCAACGACGTTTGGTGGGACGAGAATTTCGACGCCGTCGATCGGCGATGGCAGGAGTGGCTTCAGACCTGATTGGTCGTAGCCCGGTGCTCGCCAAATTGACCGGGAACTCAGAAGCGGCGGAACCGCCCCGGCGCAAGCTACTCGATGGGTGGGCCGTTCTCGCGATTCCAGGGGTCGTCTTTCTGACACTCTTCTTCGTGCTCCCTGTCTTCCGAATGGGAGCCCGGAGCTTCACCGATCCGGGGCCAGAGAACTACTTGGTGTTCGTCGAATCTTCCGTTTACGCCAGAGTCTTGTGGACGACGATCCGAATATCTCTGCTCGTCACAGTGATTTGTATCGCGCTTGGCTACCCATACGCCTACGCCATGAACCACAGCGGAAACCGGCTCCGAGCGCTGCTCGCGGCTTTGGTACTGGTTCCGTTCTGGTCGAGCTTGCTCGTTCGAACGTATGCCTGGACCGTTCTGCTTGGCGACACTGGCGTCATCAACTCGCTGTTGCTCCGGCTTGGCGTCATTGAACATCCCGTGGCACTAATGCGAAACACGCTCGGCGTCACGATCGGCATGAGCCACATCCTCCTGCCCTTCATGGTCTTGCCAGTCTTCGCAGCGATGCGGCGAATCGATGCTGACCTGATCCCGGCCGCGAAAGGGTTGGGCGCGAGCGCCGCCAGAGCGTTCCTCCGCGTCTTCATGCCCCTAAGCCTCCCCGGTGTCGCGGCGGGGTGTCTCCTCGTATTCGTGTTGTCCCTAGGCTTCTACATCACTCCCTCGCTACTCGGAAACCCGCGCAATGCCATGTTCAGTGAACTCGTCGTCAACATGGTTACCGAGCGTCTGCAGTTCGGAACGGGGAGTGCCCTAGCCATAACTCTTCTCGCTGTGACGCTCATCCTTCTCTGGGTCGGAAGCCGCTTCGTCCGGATTAGTGAAGCTTTCGGGCCTGCCCAAGATTGATGGCGGGCAAACGCATCCTCGACTGGAACGTCGCGATATATGGGTATGCCGGACTCGTTGCCCTGCTTCTGATCGTCCCGACGCTCATCGTCATTCCCATGTCATTTTCGGCCGGCGGGCTGCTCACATTCCCACCAACCCGTTTTAGCATCCGCTGGTACGGGACTTTGTTTGACGATCCCAGTTGGACAGCCGGACTCGTCACCAGTCTCAAAGTCGGGGTCGCCACAGCTGGTCTCGCGACATCGCTCGGAACAGTCACAGCGCTTGGACTGGTGCGAGGCCGGTACCCGGGGCGGGCCGCCATTTCCGGCCTTGTGATGTCTCCGTTGGTAACACCAGTCGTGGTGGTCGCTATTGGGATGTTCTTCGTGTACTCAGATTGGAAGCTCATCGGTACTTTCCATGGACTTGTCCTTGCCCATACCGCGCTCGCGCTCCCACTGGTGGTCATCGTCGTCGGGGCCAGTTTGCAGAACCTAGATCCAGCGCTCGAGGTCGCCGCAAGGAGCCTGGGCGCCGGTCCCGTCCGGACATTCCTCCGGATAACGCTGCCCCTGACGAGGCCAAGCATCGTCACGGGGGCCCTCTTCGCTTTCATCACCTCCTGGGACGAGGTGGTCGTGTCCATCTTCCTCTCGAGCCCAGTCGTTCGAACGCTTCCCGTCGTGATGTGGGGACAGGTCCGGAGCGTCATCGAGCCAACGATCGCTGCAATGGCGACCGTATTGACCGGGGTCACGTTCGGTCTGCTGATGCTCGTGCTACTCCCTCGCAAGCGCGCGCAAAGGATCAGTTGACGACCAGAGTGATCCGGCCGGAGAGAACCGAAGTCGGGGCGCTTTCGGTAGAAGGCGTCACACGCCTCTACGGTGACGAGGTGGCGATCGAGGACATCACACTGGAGGTACAGCCGGGCGAGTTCCTCACGCTTCTGGGCCCATCAGGCGCCGGAAAGACGACGCTGCTTCGGGTTATCGCCGGATTCATTCATCCGCACGCCGGAAGCGTGAACCTCGACGGTCGCGACCTCACCGGAATGCCGCCCCATAAGCGGAACCTGGGGATGGTCTTCCAGAACTACGCTTTGTTTCCGCACATGACCGCCGCCGAGAACGTTGCGTTTCCGCTCGAGGCGCGACGGCTCCCTCGGCACGAGATTCATCGCATGGTCGACGAGGCACTTCGGTTGGTCCGACTCGAGCAGTTAGGTGATCGTTATCCGCGCCAGCTCTCCGGAGGGCAGCAGCAACGGATCGCCTTGGCTCGCGCGCTAGTGTTCCACCCTCCGGTGCTTCTCATGGATGAGCCTTTGGGAGCTCTCGACAAGCAACTCCGCGAGGCCCTTCAATTAGAAATCATGCAGATCAGTCGAGACCTCGGCGTCACAATCATCTATGTAACGCACGACCAGGAAGAAGCCTTGGCGATGAGCGACCGCATCGCCGTCTTCAACAAGGGAAGGATTCAACAAACTGGTACTGGTGAAGAGCTGTACGAACAGCCGAGTTCCTTGTTTGTGGCTAGCTTCATCGGCGAATCGAACATCTTCCGAGGTACTCTGGACGTGGAGGAGAGCTTGCTGGTCCGGTCGGAGCGACGCCCGATCCGCCTCGACCCGAAATCTGTTCATCGACTGGGTCTTGCCAGCGGAGATGCGATCGCTCTCGTCGTTCGCCCCGAGCGTACATACGTCCGCCCCGCTAGCGGACAAGGCGGAACTGGCGATCGCCGCGAGATGGCCCTGCGTGGAACCCTTGAGGAGGCGATCTACCTCGGGCCGGTAATCAAGTTCGTCGTTCGAACAGAGGAAGGAATTCGGCTCTTCGTTCGGACGCCTCAGGCAAGCGCCAGAGCGACGTTCATCTCCCGCCAAGTGGAAGTTCACTGGCAGATCGACGAAGCTCTTCTCGTACCGGTTTAGATCCAGAGACCACCGGCGGCGCCGTTGCCTAATTCACGTTCGTCGGCTCCGAGAACCGCCAGACGGAGGAATTAGCCAACGCATTTCGGACGTTGGGTTTCTCTTGGCACCGACAAACAGTCATCGAGGCCGAGGCGGGACGGCGGGGAATCTCTATCGAAGAGCTTGTGGCTCTAGCCGCATTCTTTGATTTGGGCCCGCGGGCGCTCCTCGCGGAAATAGCCAGAAGCGCTTGTCAAAGCCCCTTTTTGGCTGCGCGCCGCTAGGACCGTTTACGCGGCATTCACTGCATTCTGCCGCCTGTTTGCCGCCTGCTCGGTTAGAGAACCAGCATCCAGACGACGAAGACGAGCGCGGACAGGATCGCCCACGCCAACCAGTGGACCCGGCTCGGCTCATCCCCAGACCGGAGGAACAGGATCAGCGAGAGGCCAGCGCCTAACGCGGCGAGGAGCCCGAGCAACCTAAAGCACGATCCATGACGGCCCTACGATCGAGCCATCCTTCGCGAAGTAGTGCTCCAATCGCCATCGTCGCTGGCAATGACGGCAGGTCCAATCGAGCTCTCGTCCTATCAGGTCAGTTGTCGATGGCGGCTTGCAGGCATGCTGGTCGAAGAAGATCGGAGCCAATGGGCCGGAGTGTAGGCCGAGCCACGGACGCACAGAGTGATAGACGACTCGCTTCTAGAACGCGAACCAGCGGACCGAATCGGACATTAGAAGGTGATGGAGTACCCATCCGATAGGAAGCTGTGGGAGCAGACGGCCAGATCAGACGCCGCTTTTGCCGAACTATTCGAGCGCCACGCGAAGGCTGTCTACAACTACTGCTTCCGCCGGGTCGGCAAGTGGGATCTAGCCGAGGACCTGATGGCGGCCACCTTCTTGGAGGCGTGGCGCAGGAGGGACGAGATCCAACTCTCAGGAGAGTCTTTGCGTCCTTGGCTTTTAGGCACGGCAACCAACCTTATGCGGAACCAACGGCGCTCAGCGCGTAGGCGGGACGCGGCACTGCAGCGGGTCCAGGCCGAGATGCCGAGGCTGCTACCTGAAGACGACGCGGCCGACAGACTCGACGACGAGCGCCGCATGCATAACCTGTTGAACATGGTCGCCGACCTACCCGAGCAAGAGCAAGAGGCGCTGGCGCTCGTGGTGTGGTCCGACCTGAGCTATGAAGAGGCAGGGCTCGCGCTGGGCATCCCTGTGGGCACGGTCAAGTCCCGCGTTGCCCGGGCGCGTCGGCGGTTGCGCGAACTTTCACTCGGCACCGGACACTACAGCAACGAAAGCAGCGCTCTGGCCGGAGCTTCCATCACACAACCGAGCGAGGACGAGGGATGAAAGAACTGCTGTCACCACCCTCCCCAAGGGACCTTCCTCCCGCTCGGCTCGAGCTGAGAAAGGAAGCTCTCATGAAGGAGATAGCCAAGGAACGAAATCGCCTGACGTATCGCAAACGCCGTCGGCGACTGGCGGTGATCCTACTGCCCGCTGCCTTGCTCGGAGTCGCAGCGACGAGCTACGTCCTTCTGAAATCCGATCAGGTGGTCGCCGCCGGGATCGGCTGCCACGACGCGCCAACCGACGACTCCAACGTCGCGATCGTGTCGACCACGGGCGAGCACCCGGGGAAGGTGTGTACGCGACTGTGGAACAGAGGAGATCTCGGGAACCTCGGTCCGGCACCGGCGATGACCGCATGCGCTGGGCAAGGTGGCGCCATCCACGTCTTCCCCAGCGATGACGATGGGCTCTGCACGAGGCTCGGGTTTCAAGATCTGCCCGATGACTACGTCAGAGAGGCCAAGCGGTTCATCGCGATGCGCGATGCGGTTGTGAGGCGCATGTTTGAAGTTGCTACGGAAGGGCCGGCCACGGAACACAACGCCTGTTTGACGCAGGACCAATCCCTGCAGATCGCCGAGGAGGTCCTCGAAGATCACCACTTCGATGATTGGACCGCCGAGATCGCTCCGGGCGATTACGAAGGGCGCCAGTGCGCCAACGCGGTGGCCTTCGACGACCAGAGCAAGAAGGTGCTTGTCATCCCCACCTTCCAGGACGAAGGGATCGACCCCAACCCATTCGGGCCGCACTAGAGCAATTCGACGTCTCTATCACGGTCCGGATTGGAGTCGCGGAATAGTGGTTGAACGCTCGCCCTAAAACCCCGGTGGGGCACAGAACTCAAGGGCGCGGTCCCACCTACGGCCGCTCTGAATGCAAGCGCCCTCGCGGGGATCGACCGGGTCCGGTCGGGTTACCAGGTAGGTCACGGCGACCGCCCCCCCGGACCAGAATCTGGGTTACGAGTACGACAACTATGGCAATGAGTGAGGATCGGTTTGGATGGTCAGCTCGCTGCATTCCGTCCCACTAGCTGACCCTCAGCCCAGTTGGCGTGTGTCGCGTGAATGATTCAACGATGAGAGGCGCCGAAGCACCCACATTGAGTTCAAGAATCGGAATGAACAGTGGAAATCATGGCACGTCTCGGTCACGCCTCGATCACTACGACGCTCAACATCTACGGGCACCTGTTCCCGTCTGTTGAGGAGCGACTAGCCGAGCGGCTGGACGAAATGGCGGGTGATGCCGCCTGTTTGCCGCCTGAGGGTAGGTCCGAAGTCGTGGCGCTCGCGTCCGGAAGTGGTGAAAACCGGCTCTGGCCTGCGAGTTCGAGTGGTGGAGGTGATCGGAGTCGAACCGACGACCTCTGCCGTGCGAAGGCAGCGCTCTACCACTGAGCTACACCCCCGGGGCTAGTTAGGTTAACAGAGGCCTTTCCGCTGGTTAGCGTGTCTTTTGACGCTGCCGGGCGCCATGCGACACGATCAAACTATGCAAGCTCGGCTGACGCGATCAGAAACCGACAAGCGGATCGCCGGCGTCTGCGGGGGCATCGCCGAGTACTTCGGCGTGGACGCCACGCTTGTCCGGATCGTGTTCGTTGTCCTCGCGCTGTTAGAGGGTGTGGGCATCTTGCTCTACGTCGTCCTCTGGATCGTTCTGCCTAAGGGCTCGCCCGTACCGGTCGATTCGCAGACGCATCGGCGTCAGTCGGCGCTCAGGATCGCGGAGGAACGTTTCGCTCGAGGAGAGATCTCGGCCGAAGAGCTGGAGCAGATCCGCATGGACCTGGCGAGACGCTGATGCCGTTCAACTGGGCGTGGGACACCGGATGGACATGGGGGTGGGTCTTTCCCCTCGCCGGCATGCTGTTCTGGGTCGCGCTGATCGTCGGCGGGGTCCTACTGCTACGAAATGATGCACCACGGCTCCGTGACCGGTTCGCCACCCCATCTGCGCTGAGAATCCTGGAAGAGCGGTATGCGAGTGGCGAAATAACACGGGAGGAGTTCCTGGAACGGCGGGCGGTTCTTCTCCGCGAGCCTTCCACACCGCAAGAGGCGACGTCAGTAACGGACACCGGAACGGAGAAGATGTCACTGGGGGAGCAACCGCCGGTATCGCCACCTGCCAACACTCCACCGCCTGAGCCAACCCCAGGGAGCACGCGTGAATAAGGACGACATTCTTCGAGCCGTTAGGGGCGAACGCCGAGCCACATTGTCGCTGCTGCGCAGCCTTGACCCCGACCGATTCGACACGCCAACCGCACTTCCGGGGTGGCGCGTACGAGAGGTGGTCGCGCATCTCGTTTCGACCGACCAGGCAGCGGTGACGGGCGCGATCCTTCCGGCGATTCTGCTTGCGAAGAACACCGACAAGGTCGAGGCATGGAACGAACGACAGGTCCCTAAGTGGGCGAACCGACCGGTCCCGGAGTTGCTGATGGGACTGGATCGATGGGGACGCCGGTTCATTCGCCTTGCGGCCGCTCTTCCGGCGCCCGCGTATCGGCCTCGGCTTCCGAGCCCGTGGGGCCGAGGACCGCTCGGGATCTACGTCTGGGTTCGAGCCTACGACGAATGGATCCACCGCCAAGACGTCCGGCGCGCGCTCGGCATGTCAGACGAAGACGTCGACGCCGAGGCGGCGACCGAGTTCCTTCTCACCGCGATCGGCCTCCAGACCATTCACCTGCTGGATGGCGGGAGAGGCCGGCTGGTCGTTGAGCTCGAGGGCGTTGCGATCCCGGAATGGAACTTCGACCTGGCCACCAAACAGTTCGGTCCGGACGGTTCTGGGTCAGTTTCGGGTGAGGTAGCGGCGCGCATCGTCGCCCCGGCACCGGCGTTCCTGATGGCGGCGGCCGGACGCGACAGTTTCGACGATCTCAGGACCAGTGGGACCATCCGAGTGGACGGCGACCAGGAACTCGCGGCAAGGTTTCTCTCCAAGCTACGAATCGTGTAAGGAGCCCGCGATGGGAGAAGACCGGAAGTACAGGTACCAGTTCTCGATCCTCGGCCGGTACCCCGCTCGAGTCAAGGGAAACGAGTCGGCGGTGACCGTCAACATGCTGACCGGGTTCGACGACCACCTGACGTTCGCAGGCACGCTCACCATGACCGAGAGCGAGTGGAAAACGCTGATCGACGCGCTCAAGTACAGCCTGCGTGACGGCGTCGAGGTCGTTGATCACGCTCCTCCGCCCGACGAGGCGAAGAAACTGGTCAGATAGGGCAGTTAGCCTGGGGCGACTAGCCGTCCTGAAGGCCGCGGGCGTGCCGCTCCAGCGCCTCCTGAAGGTTCCGCTGGACGAGCGTGATGGAGAGATCGCCCCTTGTTCGTTCCATGATGCTCCTGGCGACGTCGGTTGAACGGCGAAGGTTGCCGGTGATCGCATCGGGAAAGTCCATTGAAACCAGCACGTAGAACATGTCCTCCATGGCGGTGAGGATCCGCTCGCTCTCCACGACATCGCCTCGCCGCAACAGGTCCAGGATGGCCCTCCGCGCTTCGCCGATCGTCTCGGCCATGCCGTTGAGGTATGGCGCCAGCTCCACGTCCAGATCGTCTGGAGACGGCAGGTCGGCATTTTGCACGACCGCGTTCGTCAACCGCGCTTCGGCGTACTCCTTCTGCGCATCCTGGAGAAAGCCGGCGTAGTAGACGTCGAGTTGACTCGCCACCGCGTCCTTCCCGCTGTCCAGTGCGGCACGTGAGTCGGCCATGAGCTGCTCTGCCTGTTCGAAGTCCCGGCGGTGGGTGGCGCGAATGGCGTTCGCCGAGGCGCGAATGGATCGGCGGGAAGCGGAAAGCGCCTTCTCGCGGGCTGCGGTCTTTTCTTCGAACCGCCGCTGAAATGACGGAGAGAGCGCGCTGAGGTCCAAGGAGAGACCGATTCTTCTATACCCGGACGGGGCTCGCTAACCGGCCGACCGCATCGCTCCTCGGCTTCGGGCCGGCGCCCGCCGAACGACGACGTGGACGTCGTCGTCGGAGTCCTCGAACGCCGTGGCCGCCATCTTGCGTCCGTCGGAGACGGCGATGGTCCAGTGCCCGTTGCCGTTGCCGCTTCGGTGTCCCTTCCCATTGCCCCCCGGGTGTCCATTTCCCTCGAGGGCGGGTTGGCCGTTCCCGTTTCGGTTCGGGACTGCCGTGTACCGGCTCATCACGCGCGGGCGCTGCTCCAGCAAGGCGCGCGCCCTCCGCCGGCGGGTCTCGGCGCGCTCATGGGCGGCGATTGCGGCCAGCAAACCGGTGTACAGGAGCAGCAAGGAAGAAAGGAAGGCAGTTCCGAAGAGCATCGGCCGAAGGCCCGGGAACGCTCCCATGATTCCCGTCATCAGCGCCCCGTCGGCCATCAGGACGAAGAGCAGCCGCCGACGCCGGCGCGCCCGAATCCGGCGCGAGGTCTGCCCGCCGTCCAGCACCCGACCCTTCGGGGGCACCAGCACCCACCGTCCGGAAACGGTCCTGTTTGCCTCCGCCAGGAGATTCAACGTTCTCTCGAAGTCCTTCGCGCTCCCAAGCGGGGAAGAGTGCTTGCGGGGAAGGAGGAAGGCAATCCAGATAATGCCCAAAAGGGCGAACAAAAGCCAGCCGAGCACAGGCCTCCCCGCGATCGTTGTGGCCGACCGCTGCTATCGAGCCTGGAACCGCAACGTAGCACGGCATAGGACCGGATCAAGGATTTGCCTGTCCCTTGATTGTCGAATTGGTGCGAGAGAGCTCTTACGGAGCCGACCTGCGGTACGGCCCGCTCTTTCCGCCGGTCTTGGACACCAGGCGAAGCGCGGTGATCTCCGCGGAGCGGTCGTAGGCCTTCACGGTGTCGTAGAGGGAGAGCGCCGCGACGGCAGCCGCGGTCAACGCCTCCATCTCCACACCGGTGCGGTCGGTGGCCGTGATCGTCGCTTCGACGCGGATGGCGCCGCTCTCGGGATCGGGTTCAACGAGGACGGCGCCTCCGGTGAGCGTCACTGGATGGCAATACGGCAAGAGTTCCGGCGTACGCTTCGCCGCGAGGAGGCCGGCGACCTTCGCCGCCTCCAGAGGGTTGCCCTTCGGCGTTCCGCCCACAACGGTGGAGCACGCTTCGGGCGTCATCTGAATCACGCACTCCGCGGTGGCCTCGCGCGCGGTTGAGTCCTTGGCCCCCACCTCGACCATCCGGGCGGCCGGTTCGGACAAGGTCTCGCTACTCCCCCGCGTCCAGGGCCCGGAACAGCATCACGCGGACCCGCGAGCCGGCGGTGGCCGTGTCGGTGCCGACCGGGATGATGGCCAGACCGTTTGCCTTCGATACCGTCGCCAGGAGGTTCGAGCCTCTCCCCCCGGTGCTCGCCGCCCGCCACCGCGCTCGGTCACGCCACACGCGGACCCGTGCGAACTGGATCTTGTCCGCCGGCCCGGAGATGTCGGTCTCCAGTGTGGCCCATACCTCCGGCCGAAAGATGTCGGTCCGTCCCATCATCTTGAGCAGGGCGGGACGGATGAAGACCTCGAACGAGACGAAAACCGACACCGGATTTCCGGGGAGGCCGAAGAACGGCGTCTGGTCGATCTTCCCAAAGCCCTGCGGCATGCCGGGCTGCATCGCGACACGGTAGAAGTCCACTTCGCCTCGGCGGTGGAACGCCTTCTTGACCACGTCGCCTTCGCCGACCGAAACACCTCCCGAGCTGATGAAGCAGTCGGCGCGAAGGGCCAGCCCGAGCACCTCCTCCTTCAGGGCGTCGACGTCGTCGCGAATGATCCCGGCGAGGTATGGCACCGCTCCCACCTCCCGCAGCGCCCCGAGCAGCGTGTAGGAGTTCGCGTCGCGGACCATCCCGAACGGAGCGGGCCGGCCCGGCTCAACCAGCTCGTTTCCCGTCGAGATCACCACGACCCGGGGCCGGGGATGGACCTGTACCGAGCCGTGACCCGCGGATGCCAGAAGGCCGATTTCCGGAGCGGAGAGCCTTCGCCCCTGCGGGACCAGGAGCTCACCGGCCCGAACGTCCTCCCCGGTCGGGCGAATGTAGCTGCCCTGCGGAACCGCCTGGAGGACGTGGACCCGTTCTCCCTCTAGGAGCGCGTGCTCCACCGGGACGATGGCGTCGGCTCCGGCGGGAATTGGAGCCCCGGTTGCGATCCGGACCGCCTCTCCCGTCCCAACGGTTCCCTCGGGCTGCCTACCGACCGGAGCCCGCCCCACGATCTGGAGCGTGACGGGGTCGTCTCGAGTGGCCTCGGCGACGTCGGCGGCTCGAACGGCGAAGCCGTCCATCCCTGAAGACGAAAACGTCGGCACGTCTTCGTCCGCCACCACGTCGGCAGCCAGGACACAACCGAACGCCTCTTGCAAGGGCAGGTCGATGGGCGCAAGGACCGGAATCCGGTCGAGGATCGAGTTGCGAACTGCCTCGACCTGCCGCATTTCGCCCGGATCCGTCCCCGCACGGCGGAGCTGTCGCAGGTCCGACGACCCCCGCGACTGTCGCACGGGGGAATCAGCCTGGGTACCTCGTGGATCCCACATCGCCTAGAGAATGTTCTTTCGCTGAACGAGCTCGGCGAGGATCGTCCGAAACTCGGAGCCGAGGTCGTCCCGGTCGATGGCCAGCTCGATGGTGGCGCGCAGGAAGTCGAGCTTCTTCCCGATGTCGTACCGGACGTCCTCATAGATATACGCGTAGACCGTCTGCTGCTGCGCCAGGAGGTTCAACGCGTCCGTTAACTGAACCTCTCCGCGCTCATCGGGCGGCGTCTCACGGAGTGCGTCGAAGATTTCCGGTGTCAAGACGTACCGTCCGATGGCGGCCAGATTCGACGGCGCCGCCTCAGGGGAAGGCTTCTCCACGATCTGGATGATCCGGGCCAGGTTGTCTTCCACGAACTCCGGTTCCACCGCGCCGTACAGGTTGATCTCCGCGCGCGGGACCTCCTTGACGGCGATCAAGCTGCGCCCGTACCGGTCGTAGAGGTCGAGCATTTCCCGAATCAAGCTTCCGGAGCCGATGATGTCGTCGCCCAGGAGAACCGCGAACGGCTCGCGGTTCACGTGCGGTTCAGCGAGGGAGACAGCGTGCCCGAGCCCCTGTGGATCCTTTTGCCGGATGTAGTGCATCGCGGCCATCTCCGAGATCTTTCGAACTTCCTTGAGCTCTTCGTATTTGCCACCCTGCTCCAGACGGTGCTCGAGCTCGAAGGACCGATCGAAGTGGTCCTCGATGGTTCGCTTCCCCCGCCCCGTGATAATCAGGATGTCGCGGAGGTCGGCGGTGACGGCCTCTTCAACGACGTACTGAATGGCCGGCTTGTCCACCAGCGGGAGCATTTCCTTCGGCTGAGATTTCGTCGCGGGGAGGAACCTGGTCCCCAGGCCCGCCGCGGGGATCACCGCTTTCTTGACCTTCATATGGCGAGCGAGTCTAGCCCACCGGCCGGAGCGGCAATGCCTCGCGTCGTCCAGCAGAGGAATCGCGACAGGCCACTTCTATAATCGATTCATGCCGACGTATGAGTACGCGTGCCAGTCGTGTGGCTCGCACATCGAGGTCTACCAGCGGTTCAGCGACGAGCCGCTTCGTGACTGCGGCGTGTGCGGTGGACCTCTCCGAAAGGTCTTCCACCCCGCGGGGATCCTGTTCAAGGGGTCCGGGTTCTATGCCACCGACTCACGCGCTGCCGCCAAGAGCGGCGGGGGCGAGGGGTCTTCGGGCGACGGCGCGGGGGACACGCCGAAGACGGGCTCGAAAGAGAAATCGAAGGACACAGCCGCGTCCGGCGGGTCCAAGGAAACGCCGGCAAGCGCGTCCTCGGGCGGCAGCAAGGAGAAGTCGGCCTGAACCGTTCCCCCGATGGAGATCCGGTCCGACTCGGCGTATTCGGAGGATCCGGCTTCTACGCCTTTCTCGATGACGTCGAAGAAATGGAGGCCGAGACACCGTGGGGGAAGCCTTCGGCGCCGATCGCCATCGGCACAGTCGAGGGAACTCGAGTCGCGTTCATCCCCCGCCACGGCGCCAAGCACCAGTTTCCCCCGCACATGATCCCGTATCGGGCGAACGCGTGGGCGCTGAAGCAATTGGGGGTGGAACGGATCGTCGGACCGTGCGCGGTCGGGTCTCTCCAGCCCGGTGTGAAGCCCGGCGACTTCGCCATCGCGGATCAGCTCGTCGACAGGACCACCGGACGCGATTCGACCTTCTATGACGGGCCCGAGACGACACACGTCTCGTTCGCCGACCCCTACTGCCCGACCATGCGTGAGGTTGCCCTCGAGCAGGCGCGCGCGATGGACCTACCAGTGCACAACCGAGGCACCGTCGTGGTGGTGCAGGGGCCCCGCTTCTCGACCCGCGCGGAGTCTCATCACTACGCACAGCAGGGATGGGAGCTCATCAACATGACGCAGCATCCCGAGGCGATCCTGGCTCGGGAACTGGAGATCTGCTACGCGAACATCTCGGTCGTGACCGACTACGACGTGGGCGTGGTTGGGGAAACCGCCCCGGTCAGCCACGAAGAGGTCATCAAGGTTTTCCAGGAGAACCTGGGGCGACTACGCGATCTGCTGTTTCGAATGATCTCCAAGGTCCCCGAAGGGCGCGACTGCCCCTGCGCCAACGCCCTCGAGAACGCCAGGTTCGAGGCATAGCTCTCCGTTTCTGGCGCTCTTTCTGCAGTCGGTGTGAGGTTTTTCATAGCCGTATGGGCGCTTCCTTCTTTACGGTCACGCGTGATCGGGAGTCACGCGTCGTAAGGACACGGAATGCGAAGGGGTTCGGCGAGGCCGTCGTGGATCTTCCTCAGCGGTTCCGTCACCCTCGCTCTGCTGGCTGGGGTCATGGTCCACTCGTTTCTCCGGCGCCTCGAGGCGCGCGCCGGAGACAGCGGGGTGCGGGTTCCCGTCCTGGTGGTTGCTCAAGACGTGAGGCGGGGAACACCGATCGCCCCGGGTCATGTTTCGGTGGTCCACATGCCCGAAGAGTATGTGCCGCCGCGACCGCTTTCCAAGGTTTCGCAAGCTGCCGGCCGGGTCGCTCTCGGGGATCTGCTCAAGGGTGAGGTGGTGACCGATCATCGGCTGGCTCGCGTACGGGCAGGTCCGGTGGCGTCGCTCGTTCCCGAGGGGCTCCGGGCCTTCGCCGTACCAACGTCATTACCTGCCGGCACCGTTCGCGCCGGAGACCACGTCGACGTGCTCGCCACGTTCGCGTCCGGACAGCCGCACACGGAGGTCGTCGTGAGTGGTGTGGAGGTCCTGTTCGTCTTGCGGGGCGGAGACTTCAGGGCAACGTCGGAAGAGCAGGGCGGATTTGATGCCGGCGCTGCGGGCAGTTCGCCATCCACCACCCTCATCCTTCTGGTCGCGCCTCAGCAAGAAGAACGCCTGGCATTCGCGCGTGCATTCGCCAACCTCGAAGTGGCGATAGCCCCGGCGTACGAGGGAAGCGTCTCAGGCCTGTAGCATGCCGAGCCGCCTCACCCGCACGGCGGCGACGAACAGAAGCGCGAGCATCGCGGGTGCGACCACGTAGTGAACGACGAGAATCATGTTCCGCCAGAGGGATGGGTCCAATCCGGGCTCGGCCGGAACTCCCGTCAAGGTGAGGAGTCCGGCGACCACCAACGCGACGGTTCCCAGCCGGACGTTCATGAGGAACGGCACGAACGGAAGGAACCACGCCGCGTACCACGGCAGGAGATACGAGGCCGCGAGCGCAAACAACAGGAGTCCCCCTCCCCACACGGCGGCCGGATCCCCGCCGGTCGCCCGAAAAAGCTGCCATGTGAGCGTCAGGAAAACGGCCAAAAAACCCAGGTAGACGCCCACCGATAGGGCGACGTCGGCGGACGAACCGAGCTCCACTCCCGTAAGTGCTCGAAGGGTCCGAGCGACGAGACGGGCGCTGCTGGCCCAGCCTTCCCTTCCGGCCACGTTTCCGATTGCCCTCAGCGTGTCCCCGCCCGAAAACAGCGGCGCCGTGACGGCCGCCGTAACCGCGATAGCGACGGCACCCTGGATCCCGGCAACCCGCACTCGTCTCCTGGGGGGCGACGACCGAACGAGATATGCGAGCCACAGCAGTAACGGGATCGCCGCGATCACCTTGATGAGCGCTGCCAATGTGATGAGGACGGTCACGGCAATTGCTGAAGCGGTGGAGAAGGTCTCTGAACCCGAAGCTTCTCGATTCGCTTCCTTCGAGTGGTCCCGCGACCGCGCCGCGCATACGGCCACGAGTAGAGCGCCGGCAAGCAGGGCGGCGACGAGCGCGTCGTTGTGTCCCGCCCCGACGACGTGGAGGACCATCAGTGGATTGAGGCCAACGACGGCGACCGCGAAGGCCTCCTTGCCGGGCCGTACGGCCCTGGACGCCGCAGCCGCGAGATACGCCGCACCTCCCGCCGCGATGACAGCCAACACCTTGAACGTCCAAACGGTGGCAGCGGGTGAGTTTCTCGCTGCTCCCGCGATTGCAGCGCTCAGCAGCGTGAAAGCCGGACCGTAGACGGATGGCGTGTTTCGCCATTCATTCGACACAACTCCAGTGAAGGGATCTCTTCCGAACTTGCTGGGGCTCGCCACGTACGGGTTTGTGTGGGAGACCGCGTACATCCGTCCGTACGAGGCATAGCTGTACACATCGCGCGAAAGCACGAGCGGTCCCGCGGTGACTAGGCCGAGGGAGACGGCCGTGATCGCGATCACTGAACCGAGACCCGTTCGTTCGTTCCAGGCCTCCCGGGAGATAAACGTGAACGCCGCGAGGAGAGCTGCAAGCAAGAGCAGAGCCATGACGGTTAGCCCGTCATGGGTCAAGCGATCGAGACCGATCCACTCACTCGCCATTTCACCCCAGGCCGGAACGCCGACCCGCCGGGGCAGTGGGGGTCTGAGCGGAGAGGACGGCGCCGAGGCAATGAGGACGAACCCGAAGTAACCGGCCAGCATCGCGAAGAGCGCCCCACGAACCGGCCATGAGGTGCGAAACGGGGCCATCGGCCGACTCTAGACCCGCTGGTCAGGCTCTACGGTGCGGCGACGTCCGACGGCGCCTGTAAGGACCGCGGGGGCGTCGCTACGGCGCCCGGCGACGGCTCGATGTCGGGCACTCGCTGGAGCGACCTGACCGGAGAGAGCAACGGCGGGATGAACGCCAGCGTGCCGCCGATCGCGGCGACCCAAACCGTCGGCCGGAGGCCAAGCGTGTTGCCGAGGATTCCTCCGACGAACGCGCCGATCGGCATGGTTCCCCAAACCAGAAAGCGCATGGTCGCGTTCATGCGCCCCAAGATCTTCTCGGGAGTGATCGCTTGCCGGAGGCTGACCTGGTTCACGTTGTAGGCCGTCCCTCCAAGCCCCATGAGGAACATCGCTCCGATCAGGAGTGGAGCGGCCGTCGAGGAACTCGCCACCGGAATCAGCAAGTTCGAGGCGCCGAAGACCATGGCGCACCCGACGATGGCCCGGCCCAACCCGAGGACCTTCGCGACGCGTGCCGCGACGACGGCCCCCACCAGGAACCCGACGTTCCCGATGGCGAAGATGATCCCGATTTCACCCGGAGACAGACCCAGCTCCCGAATGGCGAAGAGGATCAGCACGGCCAGCAGCATCGAACTGAACAGGTTGGACGTGGCCGTACAACCGGCAATCGGCAACAGAAGTGGATGGCGGAATACATAGCGAAGACCTTCCCGGATCTCCGCCCTCATGCTCCTGCGGCCGGCGCCGGCCCTCGAGGCCTGGCCTTTCGTCCGCGGGATGGCGGCGAGGAACAGCGCGGAGAGCACATAGCTGACGGCGTCGAGGGCAATCGCCATCGGAGCTCGAACCCATTCGACCAGGAACCCGGCGATTCCGGGTCCGGCCAGCTGAGCGCCCGAGCGACTCATTTCCAAGCGTCCGTTCGCCTGAACCAGTCGGTCGCGCCCAACGAGCGACGGAAGGAAGGCTTGATCAGCGATGTCGAAGAAGACCGTGCCGACTCCGGTCAAGAGTGCGACGACGTACAGCTGTGTCATGGAAAGCACGCCCATCTGATAGGCGATCGGGACCGACCCGAGCGTCACGGCGCGCAACATGTCACCGGCGATGAGGATCGGGCGCCGTGGCAAACGGTCGACCCAGACTCCTGCGGGCAAGCCGATGAGAAGGAACGGCAGGTACTCGAGCGTCGTGAGAAGCCCGACCTGAAACGGTGTTGCATCCAGAACGAGCACCGCCGCCAGCGGCAGCGCCAGCAACGTCACCTGGGTGCCGAACTGGCTGATGGTCTGGGCGGTCCAGAGCTTCATGAAATTGCTCTGCCGCCACAGCGACGAGGAGCGCTTCGCTTCGTTCATTCGATGCCCCTGAGGAACTGCTCGAGCTGCGCCGACATGTTCGTGATCTGGTCGCGTCGAAGCGTGTAGCGGCCCTGTTCTTCGGTCGTCGTGCGAACCAGACCGGCGGATCGAAGAAGGACCAGGTGATGATGAGCGGACGATTTCGCCAGGTTCGCCACGGCGGCGAGCTCTTGAAGCGTGGCGCTTCCCTCTGCCAGGCGTTTGAGGATCCGAAGGCGCTTGTCGTCGCCCAGCGCCTGATGAAAGCGCACGAGCGACGCGGGTGGTTCATCACGGTCCATTCCCAGACTCTCGTCCGCGACGGGATAGCAAATGATCGAGACGTCCTGGTGGTCGAGCAAGACGTTCCAGGGGCGCCACGAGAGTTGAGGGATGAGCAGAACCCGCTTCGCCCAACGCTCTGGACGGTATTCGAGACCGTTCGTTGCGATTTCGATGAGCGTCTCTGCCGGGACCCGCTTTCGGTGCGAGAGCTTGCTCGTGACGTCCCGGCGTAGCACCTCCTGAACTTGTGACTCGCGAGGGGCCAGCACCTCGCGGTGCCACAACCGCAGAACGTCGACGATCGCGCGCTTCGTCTCGCCGGCCTTGAGAGTGAGGAGCTTCGTGAATTCGACGCGTTCCCTGGGCGACTTCGCGAACCTCTCCACCAATTCGGCCCTCGCGTTCGCGTCACCCTGAGCTGCGTCGGTGAAGATTCCGGGGTCGACGACGGCTCTGAAGGCGGGAGAGCGCGCTCCGAGTGCGGTGAGCCGCACATCGAATGCGGAGGTGGCCTCAACCTTTCGAATCAGCGAAGGGATGTCGCTGGCCACCGGGTCGGTCGCGGCGAAGCCGACGAAGTTCTGCCACATGGGCCCGAGGCCGACCCGATCGACCGCTTCTCGAATCGCTCTGGGAAGCGTCTTCGGCACTGCCAGAAACGAAGGCGGCACGACGTCCGGCGCCCCGACGAGCTCGGGTGCCTGATATGCAGAAATGCTCAAAAGCAGCTCGTACGACGTCCCGAAGCGGATGTCCACCATCGGCTGCGGAGCCGCCCGGCGACGATCAAGGAGCGTCTGCCCCAAGGATTTATCCTTTTCGACAAGGATCGAACGTATGGTTCGAAAAATATCGAACACAAAGAGTATCCGTCAAGAGGAACGAAGGAAGGTGATCGCCACACTGTCGTCGCCGCCTCTCGTACTCTAGAGAGACCTCTTGCCCTCGTAGCTCAGTGGATAGAGCAACGGTTTCCTAAACCGTGTGTCGGAGGTTCGATTCCTCCCGGGGGCACGACCGGAAACGGCTAACGACCGCTAATCGGAAAGGCCGTTTGCCGTCAGGAACTCTCTGACCACCGTCGCCACATTCTGATTCTCGATCACGACCTTCCCCACGAGCTCGGTCACGGTCCCCGTAGAGAGCCGGGCGCTCACCTCACCGAGCAATCCCTCGATCTCGGCGTTGAGCTTCTCCGAGCGGATCACTGGCGTGATGTTTTCCGCGTTCTGGAGGTGCTTATCGTCCACGAGCGGAACGAATCCGTTCTCCCTGATGCTCGGGTCCGTGGAGAAGAGCAGGCCGATCTGCACTTCGTCGGCCTTCAGTGCGGCGATCGTCTGGGGCCCTCCCACATCCAGCGCTAGGAAATCCTCGAAGAGGATCCCGTAGACCCTGTGCAGTCCCGGGAGGCAGAACGGTCGTTGAGCGCATTCCGGCGGGCCGCCGAACGTCAGTTGGCCTGCGACGGGCGCGAGGGAACTCATCGTCGTGAGGTTGAATCGCTGGGCTGTCTTCGCGTTCGCCACGAACTCATTCGTGTCCTGCGCTGGTGACGGCGAGAGCACCGTGATCCCTTTCCCCTCCAACAGCTCGCCGTCTTGTCTGGCAACCCCAGCGGGATCGTCCGCGGGTTGTGCATTCGGATCGAGAAAGAGGAGCAACGAAGAGAGGTACTCCGGCTTCAGGTCGATCTGTCCCGACTCGAGGGCATTCTGGGAGATCTCCCGAGATCGGAGGTCGAACTGTCGCTCGACGCTGTAGCCGGCCCCCTCCAGGACTTGCGCGTACATCTCCGCCACGATCTGGTTCTCAGCGAACGCGCCGGACACCCCGACGACGATCACGTCCTTCGGTTCACCGGGACTAGGGGGAGTCCGCCCGGCACCGGAGGAAGTGCACGCTGTCAGCGTCACGCACACGCCCAGCAGCAAGAGCTTCCTCATGAGGTCAGTCCGCCTCAAGCAGACGGCACCTTAATGGGAAGGTCGGCACGGCGGCCGAGCACGACGCGGGCGGGAGTCGGTCCCTTGCCCTTCAGGTCCACGATGTGCGGAGGCCCGAAGTCGTAGTCATGGCTGAGCAACTCGGCCGTCGGTTCCGAGACCAGCGCCTGGCCGGGCTCTGCGGATTCCTGGAGTCTGCTGGCGAGGTTCACGGTGTCGCCCCACAGGTCGTAGGCGAACTTCCGGAACCCGATGATTCCGGCGACGGCCGGCCCGGTGGCGACCCCGATCCGCACCCGGATGGCGTCACCGGAGGGCCACTGAACCTGCCCGGCTTCGGCGAGCATCTCGAGCGCCATGGAAACCGCCGCCGCGGCGTGATTCGCCATAGGGACAGGCGCGCCCGCCACGGCCATGTACGCGTCTCCGATGGTCTTGATCTTCTCGAGGCCGTGCCGGTCGGCAAGGTCGTCGAACCTGCGGAACAGCTCGTCCAGAGCGGCGGCGAACCTCTCGGGCGATGACCGTGCCCCCTGCTCCGTGGATCCAACGGCGTCGGCGATGACGACCGTCACTTGGTCGAACGCTTGAGCGATCCGCCCGCCGGAGGAGGTCTTGAGCTGCTCGACAATCGCCTGCGGGAGGATGTTTAGCAGCAGGGCGTCTGATCGCTCCCGTTCCTGGTCGAGCTGGCGCTCCCGAAGGAACACCTGTCTGGAGAACCGTTCGAGTCGGTAGGCGGCCAGGCCTCCCAGAAATCCGAACGAGACCAGATAAAGGGTCGCCAACGTCCGGCTCACGTCCACGATGTAGCGCGCCGTGAACGCGTACGGCAGGTATGCGGCGATGCCGACCACCGTGATGACTACCACCCAGAGGAACCGAAGCCGCAGGAGCGTGTACGTGAACGCCGTGATCAGGATGACCCCGACGTAGCCGTACTCGGCAGGCAGCGTCAAGATGTGCGAGACGTAGTAAACCCATAACAGGATCGTGGTCGTCGCGATGAACACCGACAGTCCTTGCCAAATTCGCCGGAAGAAGGGTGTGAACGTAAGCACAAAGCCGACGAGGAGCATCGGTATAAACACCCCAAACCGCATGATCGTGTCGAGTCTGCGATCAGCCTCGGCAAGGATGTGAGGTCGCAGGAGGAATCCCCACGCCACCCAGACGACGATCCCGGCAAAGAAGGCGAAGCGGATGTTCGCCACATTGTGGCGGAACCTATTATCCCGAAATGCCGCCTCGAGAGCAGGGTCGCGAAACCGCAGCCGCAGCCGCTCGAGGCTGAACGGCAACCGCCTTCCAGCTTGCGTTGGCGTATCGGTCCTATCCATCGTGAACTCGCGGTGCCCCCCGGCTGACAATGATGACCGCTGAGGACGGGGTTGTCAGCCCTGGAGGAGCTGGTGCCGACGCCGCTCCTACGGCCGAACTCAGTCGCGGGTAAACGTCGTGGCCACGTCGACCTCGTTCCCCTCGGCGTCGGCCAGCGTCCACCATTCCGGCGCATGCTCGTCGCCCACCAGGTGCCCACCGGCCGCGATCGCCGCCGCGACTCGTTTCTCCGCCTCCTCGTGTGGAACGAAGACATCGACGTAGATTCGGTTGCGCTGCGGGCGCGGCGCATCCATCTGCTGGAACCAGAGCGGCGCACCACGACGATGTGGGTCGATCAGATCCTCACCGACTGGGTCGCGGTCCACGTAGCCGAGCACCGCTCGCCAGAACGGAATCACGTCAGGATGGACGAGCGCATCGATCGCAATCTGAACGGTTTGGGTGGCAGAGGGGTCTGCTGCGAGGTCAAGATCACGGGCCACCGTCGAAATCGCTCGGGCGAGCTCGACGTCCCGCTGGCTCAGCCCGTAGTAGCCAGCTGTGATGGTGACGAGTCGCACGGTAACGCCTTCCACTCGCAAGTCGATATCGGGATGGCCGGCGCCCAAACCACCGATTTCGCTGATCGCTTGGATTAGCCGGACGCCTTCTTCGAACGAGGCAGTGGGGAAGTACGCGCAGGCTCCATCCCCCAGCACGCGCCAGTCGTCGACGCCGTCGGTCTGGTGGAACTGTTTCGGCGTGATGCTTGCGGGCATGCCCTCAACGTAGTAGCGCAGTCTGCACGTGGACTGCGGGCGAAGATCGGTGCGGGTTCGGCATAATCCATGCATGCACCGAGAGCGATCGTCCGGCGCCGAGGCCGCCCTTGATGTCGGCCTAGACCCGGTGTCCGCAGGGAAGGAATACCGCGACACGCTTCTGGGACTCCTCGGGGATCAGGACCCGACGGAGGTCATTCAGCGGGTTCCCGACGACGCCGAGACACTGGTGCATCAGGCCGGCGAGCACCTCCGGACGCGACCGGAGCCCAGCGAGTGGTCCGTGATCGAGCTCCTCGGTCACATGGTCGATGCCGAACTCATGGTCGCCGGCCGTTTGCGATGGATCCTCGCGCACGAGGAGCCGCCCCTCATGGCGTACGACCAGGACCTCTTGGTGGAGCGCCTCCGCCACGTGGATGAGGACCCCAACGAGCTCCTCGCGCTGTGGAGAGCACTCATCCGGTCGCACGTCCGGCTCTGGAATCGCACCTCCGAAGGCGACCGCGCGAGGGTCGGGATCCACGCCGAGCGCGGCCCCGAGAGCTTCGACATCACGTACCGAATGCTCGCCGGGCATGGGCTCCTCCACATCGCCCAGATGCGGCGAACCCTCGAGCAGATCGGTCACTCTGCGGGCGCCTCTCCGTCCTGACCGGGCGGCGGCGCGCAGCTCAGGCTATCGAGCGAAGCCTTCGACCCCTGAGCGCGTCCAATACCAGGAACCCCGTAGCGGCGAGGACAGCCAGTCCGGCAAACAGCCACGGCCACATAAGCTCTGATTTCGCCGAGCCGGTGGCAGCTGCTGGAGCCGGCTTGCCGGCGCCAGGATCAGGAGCGGGCCGTCCGATCGGTACTGACGCCGACGGGATGGCATCTCCCTCCTTGGCGGCGGTGGGCAAACCCACGGCAACCGCGCCGACCATCCCCGGGTGAAGGAAGCACGTGTACGGATACACGCCCGGTTCGATGAACTCGACGGACACACTCTGTCCCTGCTGAAGCACGTCCTCCTTCGTTCCCCAGGCGGCCGCGAGCCCAGTCACGGAGTGTTCGACGTGATCCCTGTTCGTCCAGGTGACCGTGGTCCCCTCCTTGACGTACAGGACCGTGGGAAAGAAGCACGATTCCTTTGCATCGACCGTCACGCCGGACCTGCCGACGTGCTTGGAGTCGTGGCAGGTACCCCCGCCACCGGCCGACGCGGGCCCTGGGACAACCACCAGACCGCCCGCGAAAGCGGCGGCCAGCACGACCGTCCGCATCTTCCCTGCTGCGCGAAGCATCAATGCCTCCTTTGGATCTCCCATCAACCCGTACAACCCTTGGAGGCGGACGGTTCCACGAAGTTCACTCCACGCTTCGAGCGATCTCCAACGCCCTCTTCAGCGACAGCGCGGATTCCAAACGGAAGGTGATTCCGTCCTGCTCCCAAAGGAGGACGCTCCCGGCTAGCCGCCGCGTCGGTTCGACAGCGCGGCGATCCGGATCGAGGTACACGACCTGGTGCGGCCCCTCGATCCAGAAGCCGGGGTTGCCGTTGACCCGAACGAACGAGACCTGCGTGAACTCAGCCACCTTTCGTATCGAGGCCGTCTCGAGCTCACCGCGAAACTCGCTGAGCAGTACGCCCACGCCTGATTCAGAGCTCTCGGGGAGGCCCGGCCGCGATTCGTAGACCAGGAACACTTCGTTTCCCGCCAGCGACAGTGGCCTGACGAACACCAGGTCCGGACGGCCGAGCATCCTCGGAACCTGCAGGCGGAACCCAGCGATGCCTTCGGCAACCTGTATCGCAACCGGCCGGCCAAGGTCGAGCCCCTCGCCAACCGTGCGTATTGGAGCGCGCGGGGAAGCGGGCGTTTCCCTGATCTCCACGCCGCGCAACCCGAACCACTCCGCGACAGCCGTTCTGGCTCCGGACGAGAGGGCCAGCACCGCCGAGAACAGAACCAGAGCAGCGACCGCTGCCGCGGCAGCCAGTTGCCAGCGAGATCGCTCTGACCGAATCGGCCGAAAGGCGTCTCGCCAAACGCCGCCGATCCGACTCCGTAGCCCCGCCGGTTGCGCCTCCGCCTTGAGTCGATTGCCGACCGCGACCGCGAGGTCGACCTCGGTGGGCCAGTCCAGGACCGACCCGACCTCGGTCAAGACTCGTTCCACGTCTCGGCCGCTCACGCCGTTCGTCATCGCGCCTCGCTCCCCACACTCCCGCGGTCTTCCTTCATCCCCTCGGGCAGCGCTCGCCTCAGGCGGTCGAGCGCCCGCGACAACCGCGACTTGACCGTCCCGCGTCTGCATCCGAGCGCCTCGGCCATCTCGGCCTCGGACAGGTCGAAGAAGAAGCGGTACGCCACAACCAATCGGTCCTCGGCCCTCAGCCGGTTCATGGCCGCCACCACGTCCCGCCTCAGTTCATGCCCGAGAGCCGCCGCCTCAGGCGATGGGGCCGCATCGTCGGGCCAGCGGCTCTCGGCCACGCGGAGCGCCAGTCTCCCCCGCCGTCGTGCAGCATTCCGCCGGTTGATCGCCTCGTTGGCCACGATCCGAAGCAACCACGGGCGAAACGGCGCTCCGGCTCTGAACCGGCTCAGCGAGTGGTACGCCTTCACGAAGGCCTCCTGGGTCGCGTCCTGCGCCTCGGAGCCATCTCCCGTGATCACGTACGCGGTCCGGACGGCGAGCCGCTGATACATCCGAACCAGCTCCTCGTACGCACCGACGTCCCCACGTCGTGCCTGCTCGACGAGTTCGGCTTCCTCCAGTGGACGGCCCTCCATGGAGTGATCTACTCCCTTTACCGCCCGGACGCCGTCGAGGTTCCCTGAGCTACGGCTGAGGTTCACCAACGCCCGCAAACAGCGGCCGCGTCGAAGAGTTCGCCTCGCCCTGCTAGGGAATGACCATATGCAGCCGCACCGCGACCCCATCCGATGTCGACCGAACCTGCACCAGGTCGCAGAGCTGGTTCGCCAGCCACACTCCCCGCCCGCGGAGCTGCTCGAGCGTTGGAGTCTCCCGACCCACCAGAGGGTCGTCGATGTGGCCGCCGTCACGAAGCTCGCTGAGCAGCACCTTCCCGTCTTCCCACACAAACAGGGTGCCGCTGCCACCGCCGTGCCGGACGCTGTTGCTCGCCGCTTCGTTCACCGCCAGCACAAGGTCTTCGGTCCGGGCCGGATCAAGCGCCGCGCGGCGGGCGCGTTCGGCAAGGAAGTGTCGCACTGCGGAGAGCGAGTGAAGGTCGAATGGCACGCGGTCAGCAGACGGCGGCGGCTCGGGTAACGACGCGTCGAACCTCCCCGCAACCGAACCGGCCGATGGTCCTGCCGCAGGTTGCTCGACCTCGTCCGCGATCACACGAGGGTGAGTCCGCCTGGCCTCCAACACCACATCGGGATGAAGCGCGGACGTGTCGTACGGGCAAACCAGCCACCACGCCGGACCGCCGTCGAAGGCCACGTTCACCAGGGCCTCGTGCAGATGGCACTCGGCCAGCTCGGCCTCGGTCCGTCCGGGCCAGATCGGCTCACCGACGCCTCGGAAAAAGGCACTCCCGCCCCTGTTTTCAGCGACGAAGTCGCGCCACGCAGGAATGATTCGTGCAGGGTTGTGGCCGAGTTCATCCATGTTCGCGAACCGAACGCCGGTCGCATCGCCGATCAGCGCGGCCTTCATCCGCTCGATCTTCTCCGGCGCGACCGCGACCAGGATCGGCTCGTTCGCCTGTACCGCCTCCCGAACGAACGGGACCACCGCGCGAAGGAAGCCGTCCATCCCTTCATAGAAGAGTGCGTCGTGGCGAAAGCCCTGGCGAAGCTCCACGTCTTCGCGCCTCGGGCGAACAGGCACCGCTTAGGCGCGTTCGGCGGAGGCCGCTCTGGTGGGGCGAAGCGAGCCCAGCAGCTCCTTCGACGCGACCGTGATCTCGTCGACCGCCCGGTCGAAGGCCTCCGCGTTGACCTGGGACGGGCGGTTGTAACCGCTTACTTTCCGGACGAACTGGAGCGCCGCCGCCCTGATCTCCTCCTCGGAGGCGTGAGTCTCCGCACCGCGCAACTTCTTGATGCTTCTACACATGTCGTGAAGATTAGCGATCCCTCATGGGAATGGCCGCCGTTGACTCGATCTCGACCAGTTGCCCTTCATACCCGAGCTGGGCGACTCCAACGAGTGTCGCGGGGGTCCGGACCACCGCCCCGAGGTCGGCCTTCCGCAGCTCCCCCCACACATCCGCGAGCGACGAACGTTCGGTGGGCACAACGTAGACAGTTGTGCGGACGACGTCGTCAGGGCTCGCCCCCGCTTCGGCCAAGCACGCCTCCAGGTTGCGAAGGCACTGACGCGCCTGTTCACGGGCGTCCCCTCTCCCGACCAGTGTGCCTTCCCGGTCCAACGGCACCTGCCCCGCGACGAAGACGAGCCGGCAATCGCGAACCGTCGCGAGGTGCGTGTATCCCGGTGGCTCTGCGAGCCCGGGTACGTTTCGCCGCTCGATGTGGGTCAATCGTGGAGAACCCTGCGTCGAAAGGTCAGCCCCTCGCGTCGGAGCTCCCTCAGGATCTCTTCCGGTTCGAAAGCGGCTTCCGGCGGGCGCACGCCGACGCCGCTCGCCCGTCCTCTTGCGATCATCTCGGCGCCGATCGCGGCGGGAATACCCGTCATCCGGCCGGTGGTCGCCGTTCCCCAATCGGGCGGATGGGAGGCGGTCGTCCGAACCTCCGTCGGCGAACCGTTCGAGTGGCCGCTCACCGAGACCGAGAGGAAGAACGCCCAGGGCTCGCCGTCGGGAGCGGGCGGCTGCGCCAAAAGGACTTCGCGAAGCACTTGGAGCGGCACCACGGGAACGCCGTTCACCGAGACCGGCCGTTCGTTCGTCAGCCCAAGCGACGCGACCGCCTGGAGCCGCGCCATGTCACGAGGCCGCCACGTCCCCCGGACCGCAACCTCCCGAACGCCCGGGAGGAACCGGTGGATGGTGTGGGTCTCGGAGTGCGGGACGTAAAAGACGTCCTGCGCGCCCACCGGTGTTGGGAAGTGCACACGCCGGCGGCCTTCAAACGGAGCGGTGGGGACGAAGTCCCCGTCGCGCCAGAAGAACCGCGGTATCGCCGGCCGGAACTCATCCAGAATGGTGTCGAGGAGCCCGGGAGAAGCGGCCAGGTCGCGGAAGCTGGCGAACGCGATCTCGACCTTCTCGGCCCCGTCGAGCGATTCGGCCCCCCACCGTGCCAGCACGTTCGAGACGCCGGGCGTCGCCCCGCAGCCGATGACGGCGGTGATGCCGGCCCGGGCGACTCGATCCGACATCTCTAACTGGCGGGGCGTGTTGTACAGCCCGCCCAGATCGACGTAGTGGACGCCGGCACGGGCCGCCGCAGTGAGGACCCGCACCCCGAGGTGGTACGTGGTGCAGTTCACCAGAACGTCGCAACCCTTCAGCGCCCGCGACAGGGACGATGGATCGAGCGCGTCGGTCTCCCGCACCTCGACGCCCGCACCGAGGTCGGCCGCAACCTTCCGAAGTGGGTCGCGCTGCCGGTCTGCCAGAACGACACCTTGGAAAGCGCCTCGACGGATCACGGTGCCAGCCACCTCGCGGCCGATGAGCCCAGCGGCGCCGAGTACGACGGCTTTCACGGCAAACGCCTCAATACGAAGGGGGCGTGATGACCCACAGCACCTCCGCCTTCGATGGGCCGGGGTTGTCATTGCGATGTGGCACGCGGCTCTCGAACAGCAGCGTGTCGCCTTCGGCGAGCTCGTAAAGGTCCTCCCCGACCCAGAAATTGAGCTGGCCTTTGAGCACGATCACGCATTCCTCGTCCGAGTCGTGCGAGTACGGCTCGTCGCCGGATCCCGCCCCGGGCTCGATCACGGACAGGATCACCTGCAGATGCCGGGACGCCGGTGGGGTCAGCAGGACGTCCTCCCACATTCGACGCGGGTGAACCATGCGCTGACGGTCCACGACTCGGACCACCCGGCCGGTGGCGGGAGCTCCGGCGAAGAACGCCGCCACCGACTCACCCAGAGCGGCAGCGATCCGTCGGAGCGATGCGACCGAAGGACTCGCGACGCCGCGTTCCACCTGTGAGAGGAAGCTCTCCGACACGCCTACCGCCGTGGCCAGACGGCTGAGGGAGAGGCCTCGTTCCTCGCGAAGAGCCCGGATCCGGCGCCCAAGCTCGAGCTCGTCCGCTGGGGCGCTCATGATTCCCTCGCCACGAGCGTGTCACCGGCGGGCAGGGGCGTGGAGCCGGCCCTCCGAAGCAAGAGTTGAGCGATCAGGATCGCCGTGAGCGTGAGGCAAAGGATGAACACCGCGACGACGTTGATTCGGGGAGTCAGACCGAACCGAACCTCGGAGAACACCCGAAGCGGCAGCGTGGTCGAACCGGGTCCGGTGACGAACGTCGAAAGGACCACGTCGTCGAACGAAAACGTGAAGGCCAGCAGCGCTCCGGCGATGATCGCGGGGAACAGCTGCGGCAGCGTTACCTGGCGGAAGGTGCCCCACCGCGTCCCCCCCAGGTCGGCCGAGGCCTCTTCCAGCGAGCGGTCCATTCCCGCCAGCCGCGCTCGAACGACCAGCGTCACGATCGACACGTTGAACAACGAGTGGGTCAGGACGATTGCCCACGCTCCGAGCGGAAAACCGACCGTCGTGAAGAACAGCAGCGAGGCGATGGCGATCACGATCTCGGGGATGACCAGATTCGTGTAGACGAAGGCATCGAACACCGTCCTCGCCCGGCGCCCGATGTTTCGAAGACCGAGCGCCGCCGCCGATCCGATGACCGTGGCGATCACGGCATTGAGGGCGGCGGTCCACACGGAAAGGAAGAACGATCGTCGAATCGTTTCGTCCCCGAACGTGATCCCGAACCACCGGAGGGACGGCTCGGTCCACGTCGCCGCGTACCGGTTGGCGTTGAAGGCGAAGATCACCACGACCAGGATCGGCGCGTAGAGGAACACGAAGACCAGCACGGCATGTGAGCGCAACACGGCGTTCATGACCCGGTCGGAGACCAACGCGCGTGGCTGTTGCTCCACGGCAAGGGCCGGCACGGCAGCAGTACTCAGAGGGCGGCTCCGACGTTCGTCTCGACTTGCCGTCCGATCGCCTTGAGGTACAGAAAAATGATCACCAACATCAACAGAATCAGGGTCATCGAGATCGCCGCGCCGAACGCCCAGTTGATGGAGGTCAGGAACTGGAAGGCCACCAGGCTCCCCACCGTGAATGACCTCGCACCGCCGAGAATGCTCGGGACCACGTACTCGCCCATCATCGGAATGAACACCAACAGCGAACCCGTGATGATCCCCGGCATGGTCAGCGGCAGGGTGACGCCGCGGAACGTCCTCCACCGCCCGGCGCCGAGGTCTCGCGACGCTTCCAGCAGCCGGCGGTCGAGTCGATCCAGAGACACATAAAGCGGGAAGACCATCAGCGGGAGGTAGTCGTAAATGAGCCCTACCAGCACCGCGTTCCTCGTGTACAGGATGCCCAGCGGGGAGGAGATGAGGCCCGCACCCTCCAGGAACCGCGACACCGGCCCTTCACCCGAAAGGATCAGCACCCACGCGTACGTCCGCACCAGCAGGCTGGTCCAAAAAGGCACGATGACGAGCAGCATGATCACCGTCTTGTGCTTTCGAACCCTCGTCGCCAGCCAGTAGGCAAGCGGGTACCCGATGAGGAGGCATCCGACGGTTCCCATCAGCGCCAGGACGAACGTGTTCGTGAACACCCGCCGGTAGATCGGGTCCCACACCCGCTGCCAGTTCTCCAGGTTGAAGCCGAAGATGAATGTGGAGAACCCTTCCTTCCTGGCGAAGGCGTAGGCGACCATGATTGCCAAGGGGACGACGAGCAGCACTCCGTACCAGACGGACGCCGGAATCAGTAGCGACCGTGGTTCGGCTACCGGGCTGCCCGATCGTCCCGGCTTGGTGTCACCTCGCCCGACCGAGGCCACCTACGCGGCCTTGAACTTCTCGAAGGCCTCGTTCCGGTAGTTGAATCCGTCGGGGCTGAAGTCGGCGACCTCGCACCTCGCCAGCACGTCTTCCGGCGGGTAGACCGCGGGATCGTTCGCCACCGCTGGATCGACGTGCTCCTTGGCCGCGTCAACGGCGCTGGCGTAGTACGAGTAGCTGGTCTCCAGTCCCTGGATCTCCGGCTGGAGGATCCAGTTGAGGAAGGCGTGCGCGATGGCCGGGTGCGGCGCGTCGCGCAGGATCACCCACGTGTCCTGCCAGACCTCGGTGCCCTCCTGCGGTACGACATAGGTGATGCCGGCCTTCGGCGCGTTGCTCTGGGCCACCAGCACGTCGCCGTTCCACCCGAGAACGATCCAGGCCTCGCCCCGCTCGAGCTGGGTGTCGTAGTTCGCCGAGTCGATCGTCTTGACGTGCGGCTTCAGCTTGATGATCTCGGCGGTTGCCTCGTCGATCTCTGACTTGTTATCCGTGTTGTAGGAGTACCCCAGCATCTTCAGCGCCGACCCAATGATCTCCGGGCCGCTGTCGATGACCGCGTACCGCCCCGAGTATTTCGAGGCGTTGCGATAGAAGTCCTCCCACGTGGTGAGCTCTTCCTTCACGTTGTCCGTCCGGTAGCCGAATCCCGTCGTGCCGAGGTCCTTCGGGACGCTGTACTTGTTGCCCGGGTCGAACGGTAGGTTCAGATACCGCTGGTTGCAATTCTTGAGGTTCGGAATCCGTGAGTGATCCAGCTCGAGGAGGGTCCTGTCCTCGTAGCCCATGATCTCCACCATGTAGCCGGTGGGGGCGGCGACGTCGTAGCCCTTCGCCCCTGCCTTGATCTTGGCCTGAAGGTCCTCGTTCGAGGCGAAGAAGTCCTGGGTGGGCTTCACCCCGAACTCCCGCTCGAACCTCTTGAGCGTCTCGGGGTTGATGTAGTTCTCCCAGTTGTAGATCGAGAGCGCATCTTCGAGCTGAGTCGGAATTGCCCGAGGGCTCGCCGTGGCTCTCGGCTGCTGCACCGTCCGCTGGCACGCGGCCAGGAACGCGGCCATTGACGCGGCCATGCTGCCCTGCAACAGCTTCCGCCGAGAAATTCGGCGCCGAGACAACGCGTCCCAGAGCTTGTCGTCCGACATTCCTTCTCCTCCCTTCTGGCCTTCTCAGGCCTGCCGAACCTTCGTGTCCTCCGCTGGCGCCGGTACGTCCATTCCGCCCTCTGCGACCAGTCGCATGTCTTCCTCGTTGGCAATCGCGTCGCCTTCATCGGGAAGGAGCGCGGCGCTGTCAGCGTCCCACGCGATGTCCACCTCCGTCCCCACGACCCACCCCGATGCCGGGTCGCCCCGTTCGTTCTGTCGCTGGACCATGACGTCGACGCCCCCGGGGAGCTCAACCTGATACCGAACCAGGTCGCCGAGGTACGTCCTTCGGGTGAGCCGGCCGGTCACCACGTTGACACGGCCATTTGCGCTCGTCCCGTCCGGTGACGCAGGGCGGATCTTTTCGGGCCGAATCGAAACCAGGACCGCCGTGCCGGGGCGCGACCAAGGCGTCGGCGAGCATCGAAGCAGGAGTCCCGACGCATCGACCACAACAGACGCTCCGTCCGTTTCCTTGACCGTGCCAGAGAAGAAGTTCGTCTGACCGATGAAGTCGGCTACGAATCGGCTGGTGGGCCGCTCGTAGATCTGGTCAGGCGTCCCTTCCTGAAGGATTCGGCCGTCCGACATCACTGCCAGCCGGTCGGAGAGCGTGAGTGCCTCTTCCTGGTCGTGGGTCACGTACAGAAAGCTGATCCCGACCCGCTCCTGGAGCTTCTTGAGTTCCTGCTGCATCGCCTTTCGCAGTTTCAGGTCGAGCGCCGCCAGCGGCTCGTCCAGCAGTAGAACCGTGGGTTCGTTGATGAGCGCTCGCGCCAGCGCGACTCGCTGTTGCTGCCCGCCCGAGAGCTCCCTTGGCTTGCGGGTCCGGAGCTCGCTCAGGCGAACGGTCCCGAGCGCTTGGCTGAGCCGCTCCTGCAGTTCGGGCTTCGGAACCTTCTTCTGCTTGAGCCCGTAGGCGACGTTCTCCTCCACCGTTAGGTGCGGGAACAGGGCGTAGTTCTGGAACACCGTGTTGACGTTGCGTCGGTGCGGAGGAATTGCCGTGACGTCCCGCCCCCCAATGGAGATACGCCCCCGGTCGGGACGCTCGAAGCCGGCGATCAGTCGAAGGGTGGTGGTCTTTCCGCAGCCGGAGGGGCCGAGAAGCGAGTAGAACTCTCCCGCGCCGACCTGGAGAGACACGTCGTCAACGGCCACAACCGTGCCGAACGCCTTCGACAGGCGGTCCAGAGCGACATCGGGGCGCCCCCCCTCCTGAATCATGGCTTCAGAATCTGAAACGGTACTTTAGGGCCGCGGCGTACGCAAGAGCGGCCCACCCGAACAATCGCCACTGCCTTTTCCATAATGGGCCGATGCACCGCCCGAAGAAACCGCCTCTCCTGAGCCGGCTGGCTCTGCACCCGCTCCTACTGGCCGCCTTCCCGGTTCTTTTCCTTTTCGCTCAAAACCCACAAGAAGGCATCGTGCTTCGAGACCTCTGGGGCCCGCTCGGGCTGGCGCTTGGTGGAGCTGCCCTCCTCCTTCTGGCCGGCTGGGTGCTTTTCCGAAACGCAAGGGCGGCGGCGCTGGTTGTCTCAGCATGGGCCCTTCTGTTTTTCTCCTACGGACGGGTGGCCGAAGGCCTGAAGCGCACCGACGTTGCCGGCATCGACGTCGGACGCGATTCCTTCCTTCTCCCGGCGTGGGGTGTTCTGGCCATCGCCGCGATCGCGGTGGCCTACCTCGTCAGACGGCATCTCGCGGGCGTCACCACCGGTTTGAATATCGCAAGCGCCGTTCTGGTCGGAATGAACGTGTTCTCCATCGCCGTTTCAGCACCGCCCGAGACGAGAGATGAACCTGCGTCTCGAGAGAGGGCGCGCCCCATACCGGAAGCAGTGAAGGGAAGAGAGCTTCCTGACATCTACTACATCGTCCCTGATCGGTACGGTCATCCGTTCGTCCACCGCGAATGGTTCGGCGTCGATACCACCTGGTTCCAGCGCTACCTCAAGAGCAGGGGGTTCTACGTGGCGACGCGCAGCATGTCCAACTACCCGGTCACGCGTCAGTCATTGACCTCGTCGCTCAACCTGAGGTACCTGAATGAGGAGACTCTCCGGGGCATCCAGTTTCGTATGAGGAACGTCCAGGTCGCACGATATCTGAAGTCCTTGGGCTACCGCTATGTCCACATCGGCTCATGGTACGAGCCGACGGCCATCGATCCGCTGGCCGACGTCAACATCAATTACAGGAGTTTTTCTGAATTCTCGAGTGCGCTCTATCAGACGACGGTGCTTCCGCCCCTTGCTCGCATCTTCGACGTGGCGGAAGAGAAGCTCGACCCACGGCGGGCGAAATGGAAACGGGCGCTCGCCGAGTTCGAGCTTGTGGCGAGGGCTCGGCGCATCGCCGGACCCAAGTTCGTCTTCGCTCACATCATGTTTCCTCACTATCAGGGGCCACATCCGGCCGAATACACGGTCGACCGCAACGGGAACTTCGTGACGAGAGAGCAAGAGTTAAGGCGATCGTACCGTCGCCTGTATGCCGACCAAATCGTCTATGCCACCAAGAGGTTGAAGCAGCTCATCGACGTGCTTCTCGCAGATCCGAACAATCGACCCATCATCGTTCTCCAGACGGACGAAGGCGTGTACCGGTCGGAGGAGCTGGACGAGCAGCCAAGGGACTTCTCGTGGGACGACGTCAAGGGAATCGATCTTCGAAACAAATTTCTAATCTTGAATTCGTATTACCTCCCGGGCGTGCGGCACAACGGGCTGTATCCGTCTATCACCCCGGTTAACTCGTTCCGACTGATCTTCAATCTGTATTTCCGCGCCGGGATGCGGCCGCTACCGGATCGCCACTTCGTCCGCGAATCGCGCGAGTCGTTCCGGCTGGTAGACATCACGAAGCGCCTGCGAGGGTTGTTGCGGACAGTGCCCCTCGAACCGCCTTGAGCCGGTAGCGAAACCCCCTGCCTCTACCAGCCCAGTCCGCGGTCGTTCTGCATGAGGAGCGCCGGCGGAAGGTAGATCGCCCGGTCGCGAAGAACGTCCAGGAACCTTGGACGTGCCCCCGTGGGCTTGAGCTCGCCCTGGAACCGGCCCTGTTTGTCGTAGCCCTTGAACTCGAGTACGAAGATGTCCTCCAGACGAATCGTGTCTCCTTCCGTTCCCAGCACTTCCGTCACGTGCGTGACTCGTCGCGATCCGTCCTTCATCCGAGTCTGGTGGACGATCACGTGGATCCCCGACGCGACTTGCTGGCGAATGCCCCTCGGTGAGAGCTCCATCCCCGCCATCCGGATCATGGCTTCGACTCGGGCGAGGGCGTCTCGCGGCGAGTTGGCGTAGACCGTGGTGATCCAGCCGTCCAGGCCTGTGTGGATGGCGCGGAGCATCTCCAGCGCCTCGCCGGCCCTGAGCTCGCCCAGAACGACCCGGCTGGGACGCATGCGCAGCGCTTGACGGGTGAGGTCTCGAACCGAGATCTCGCCCTTCCCCTCGACATCGGCAGCCCTTGCCTGGAGGCGGATCACGTTCGGTTGCTGGAGTCGGAGCTCGGCAGCGTCCTCGATCGTGATGATCCGCTCGGCGTCCGGTACGAACGACGCGAGGGCGTTCAGTGTGGTGGTTCGGCCTGTCTCGGTCGTGCCCGAGACGAGAACGTTGATCCTTCCCTGCACACACGCGTCGAGGAACTGGGCGACGGTTGAGGTCATCGTCCCGAACGAGACCAGATCATCAGTCGTGTAGAGGTCCTGAGAGAACTTCCGGATCGTGAGCACGGCTCCATCCAGAGCGAGCGGCGGAATGATCGCGTTCACCCAGGAACCGTCCGGCATGCGAGCTTCCACGTAGGGTGACGACTCGTCCAGACGGCGTCCCACGCGCCCGATGATCTTTTCGATCGTTGTACGGAGATGATCCTCGTTGAAGAACTTCGCGCCGGTCCAGTAGACCTTGTCGCCCCGCTTCACGTAGATGCTCTCCGCGTTGTTGACCATGATTTCGGTCACTTCCGGGTCGCGGAGGAACGTGTCGAGCGGCCCCAGTCCGATCACATCGTCGGTGACTTCCTGGATGATGGCGGCCTTGTCTCGGCGGGAAAGCGGCGCGTCCTCTTCATCGAGGAGTTCCCCAAGCCGCCGTCGAATGACGTCCTGGAGGACGTGGTCGGCCACGCCGTCATCGACGAGCTTGGGGCCGAACTCCTCGACCAAGCGAGCCCGGACACGCGCGCGAGCCTCGCCGTTGCCGTTGGGCCGGTCCCCTCCGGTCAATCGTTCAGCGAGTGACATCGCGCCCTCCTCGCGTTCGTGGTAGCTCCCTGCCCCCCGTTGCGCGACGGCGGAACGTCATTCCGCCCACAGCCGCGGAGAACGACAAAAAAGTAAGCGAATGGATGGATTCGAAGCAAGAGATTTCGTCATTACGCGAGTAAAAACGGCCGAAAGATGGATCGGACTGTCGACCAATCACCCTACATTCGGGAACAGCGCGGCCTGAAGCTCGCGGATCGCATTGCCGACGGCACGTTGAGGCAGTGATCGAGGTCACTTTCACCTTGTGTCAGGCGCCACGGTCTGAAGCCGCTGCCAGACGTAGGGTTGCCGGTAGAGACAGGGGGACACCGTGTATCAGCCCTTCACTGGCGAGCTCGGCAGGCAGCACCGCAGCCAGCTCATGCACGAGGCCGAGACCTACCGACTGACGAAGACGACGCGCGTCGCCAGGACGGCGGCGCGCCGCGCGACCCTTCACCGAGCGGTCCTCAATGCGATCTCCCTGTTCGGGGGACCGACCAAGCACTGACCCTCCTCGCTTCCGAGACAAAGCTATGTACGCGAATGAACGTTCGAGCTACCCTGGGACTTCGCGAGGGGGTCAGCACGATGACGTGCTCGAACTGCGGAACCGAAAACAGGACAGGGGCGAAATTCTGTCGCGTCTGCGGGAACTCGCTCGCGCTCACGTGCCCGAACGGACATCCCGTCGAAGCTGGGTCTCGGTTCTGCGACGAATGCGGCGCGGTGGTTTTGACCGGGGCTGAGGCATTCGTCTCAGCCGCAGCAACTCCGCCACCTCGGTCGTCTCTGTCTCCACCGCAAGCGGAACGACGACTCGTCTCAGTGCTTTTCGCCGACCTCGTCGGATTCACGGCCATGTCGGAGGAGCGGGATCCAGAAGAGGTCCGGGAGCTGCTCACCCGATACTTCGACACCGCGCGCCGCCTGGTCGGGCTCTACGGCGGGACCATTGAGAAATTCATTGGAGACGCCGTCATGGCCGTCTGGGGAACTCCTGTTGCGCAAGAGGACGATGCCGAGCGCGCCGTGCGAGCCGCTCTCGACCTCGTTGAGGCAGTCCGCGCGCTCGGCGCGGAACTCGGAACGGAAGATCTCAAAGCAAGGGTCGGCGTTCTGACCGGAGAGGCCGCCGTCACGATTGGCGCGGAGGGTCAGGGAATGGTGGCCGGCGACCTGGTCAACACCGCGTCCAGGATCCAGTCGGCGGCGGAACCGGGCTCCGTGCTCGTCGGCGAAGTTACGCGCCGGTCGACCGAAGCTGCGATCGCCTACGAAGACGCAGGGTCGCACGCGATGAAGGGGAAGGCCGAACCGCTGCCCCTGTGGCGAGCGCTTCGGGTGCTTGGAGGCCGCGGTGGCGCACTGAAGTCCTCAGGTCTGGAGGCACCATTCGTGGGAAGGGACCGGGAGCTTCGCCTGGTGAAGGAGCTCTTCCACGGCTCAGCGGACGAAAAGAAGGCCCATTTGCTCTCTGTCGTCGGGATCGGCGGGATCGGCAAATCGAGACTCAGCTGGGAGTTCTACAAGTACATCGACGGCCTTGCCGACCTTGTGTACTGGCATCGCGGCCGCTGCCTCGCCTACGGGGAAGGCGTGACGTACTGGGCGCTCGCCGAGATGGTGCGGATGCGAGCGCGGATCGCGGAGGCGGAGGATCAGCGCTCGGCGTCCGAGAAACTTCGCGCAGTTGTCGAGGAATTCGTACCGGATCCCGAAGAGCGAAAGTGGATCGAGCCGCGTCTGGCCAACCTCCTAGGCGTGGAGGAGCGCACGACCGGTGAGCGAAGCGACCTCTTCAGCGCGTGGCGCCTGTTCTTTGAACGGCTGGCTGACGTCAGTCCCACCGTTCTGGTCTTCGAAGACCTGCAATGGGCCGACAAGGGGCTGATGGACTTCATCGAATACCTGCTGGAGTGGTCCAGGAACCATCCCTTGTTCGTTGTGACGTTGGCCCGCCCCGAACTGACCGACCGCCACCCGGCGTGGGGCTCGGGCAAGAGAAACTTCACGTCCCTCAACCTCGAACCGCTGGGCGATCACGCGATGCGGGCGCTCCTCGACGGCCTGGCCCCGGGTTTGCCGCCCGAGTTGGAAGCCGAAATCCTCGGCCGCGCGGAAGGCGTCCCGCTGTACGCCGTCGAAACGGTTCGGATGCTGATCGACCGAGGATTACTCGTACGTGAAGGGGCCCGGTATCGAGTGGCGGGTGATGTCCCGGCCCTGGAGGTCCCGGAGACCCTGCACGCTCTCATAGCCGCACGACTGGACGGCCTCACCCCTGACGAACGCCAGGTCATACAGCATGCCTCAATCCTTGGGAAGACCTTCACCAAGTCGAGCGTTGGCGCGCTCAGCGGCCGGTCAGAGGGCGAAGTCGAAGGCGTCCTCAACGCGTTGGTTCGGAAGGAGGTTCTTGGCCTTCAGGCCGATCCGAGGGCTCCGGAACGCGGGCAGTACGGATTCCTCCAGGACCTCGTCAGAAGAGTTGCTTACCAGACGCTATCGAAGCGCGAGCGAAAGACCCTCCACCTTGCGGCCGCGGAATGGATCAAGTCGAGCTGGTCCGACGAGCAGGAAATCGTCGAGGTACTGGCGTCTCACTACGTTGAGGCGTACCAGGCCGTTCCCGATGCGCCGGACGCCAATGAGATCAAGGCGAAGGCCGCGGCGGCATTGGTGGGAGCAGGCAGACGCGCTTCCTCACTTGCGGCGCACGGGGAGGCACAGCGCTATTACGAACAGGCACTCGGATTGACCGACGACGCTGCCGATCGAGGACGACTCCTCGAACAGGCCGGCAGATCGGCTCTGCTCAATGGGAGCTGGCACGAAGCGATGGCTCACCTCGCGGCGGCCGTCAACGTGTTCGAAGCCGCGGACGACCACCACGCTGCAGCCAGGGTCTCTGCGCGGCTGGCCTTTGCCGAGTGGCGCACGGGGAAGCTTGATGAGGGCATACGAAGGTTGGAGGCCGCCTTCGACGTGCTGGCCTCGGAGCCGCCGGACCACGACATCGCCGAATTCGCCGCCGAGCTCGCCCGCCTCCACTTCTTTGCCGGGAACAGCGATCTGTCGGTCGATCGAGCCGACCTGGCTCTGCAGATCTCCGAGGCATTGTGGTTTCCGGACGTGCTGTCGGAGGCGCTCAATACCAAGTCACTGGTGCTCGTGACCCGCGGCCGTCCTGAGGAGGCGATGGGGCTCCTCACCCATGCTCTCAAGATCGCCCTTGAGAATGATGTTCCCGAGGCGGCACTTCGCGCCTATAACAACCTCGCCGTGCTGCTCTTAGAGCGCGACCGGCATGAGGACGCCCTTCAGGTGCTTGAAACAGCGCTCGAACTGGCGGCGAAGGTCGGCGATCGCGTTTGGACATGGGGATTTACCGGATCGATCTCGGCTTCGCTCTGGTGGCTCGGCCGTTGGGATGAGGCCCTCGCCCGCATAGACGAACTTCCGTCGATAGATGAGGCGTCTGGGGTTCGAGCGATCGTTCATCAGTTCGTTCCGCAGCTCGTCGTGACGCATCTTCACCGCGGCAACATCGACGAGGCGGAGCGGGCCATGGATTTGGTTCGTGACTTCGCTGAGGCGCCGGACGTCCAGGAGCGGATCATGTATTGGAGCTTGACATCGTCGGTCGCTATGACCCGCCGCGACGCTAGAGATGCCCTGGCGGCAGCCGACCGAGTAATCGAAGCACGTGGCGTGCTCTCACTTCGCAATGAATTCATTCGGGATGGCTACGTCAAGGCAATTGAGGCCTCCATCGCCCTCGGTGACTTGATTCGCGCTCGCGAGCGGCTCGCAGAGCTCGAGAACGCGGAGGCAAGTGAGTTGTCGCCGTATCTAAGGGCCAACACAGCGCGGCTTCGTGCCCTCATCGCGGCCGCGGCGGAGCAGCGGGAGGGCATGGAACAGGATTTCAAGGCGGCGGTTGGGATGTTCCGAGAGATTGGGGTTCCGTTTTTCCTCGCCACGACGCTCCTCGAATACGGAGAGTGGCTGGCGAAGCAGGAGCGGCTTGACGATGCGCGACCGATCCTAGACGAGGCGCGAGGAATCCTAGAGGGATTGAAGGCTCGTCCGTGGCTCGAGCGACTGGCGAGACTCGAGGCGCCCGGTTCCCGTGTTGCCGTGTAACGACCTGAATTGACGGACCCGAGAGCGAAGCAGCCCGCCGATGGAAGCGAACTTCCCACCGGCACGGTTACCTTCTTCTTCACAGACATCGAGGGGTCGACGAAGCTGCTCCAAGAGCTGGGTCAGAAGTACCGAACCATCCAGGACGATCACGCACGGATCATTCGGGACGCCATCTCCCGAGGCGGAGGACGGGAGATCCGAACGGAGGGCGATTCGTTCTTCGCAGTGTTCCCTACTCCTACCGGGGCGCTTCACGCCGCGGTGTCGGCTCAGCGCGAACTGGCGACCCACTCATGGTCGCATGGGCGGACCCTCCGCGTTCGCATGGGGCTGCACACGGGCGAAGGAACGCTCGGAGGAGACGACTACCTCGGGATCGATGTCAACCGCGCAGCTCGTATCGCCGCGGCGGGGCACGGCGGTCAGGTGCTCGTGTCCGATGCCACACGGGCCCTCGTCGAGCATGCGTTGCCGGAAGGCGTTTCGGTTCGGGATCTCGGCACGCATCGCCTGAAGGACCTGGCTCATCCCGAGCACATATTCGACCTCGTGATTGAAGGGCTTCCTCCTGACTTTCCGCTCTTGAAGTCGTTGGACGCCCGGCCAAACAACCTCCCCGTTCAACTCACATCCTTCGTTGGCCGGCTTGAAGAGATCGATGCCGTGGGCGGGCTCGTTCGCCGAACCCGCCTCGTGACGCTCAGTGGACCAGGCGGCAGCGGCAAGACGCGACTGGCGCTCGAGGTGGCGCGCGAAACGCTCGCCGACTTTCCGGATGGAGCGTTCTTCGTCGACCTCGCTGCGATCACCGATCCGGAGCTCGTGCCCTCCGCCGTCGCTCAAGCTCTCGACATCCCAGGGGAACCGGCGGGCTCCTGGCTGGACACGCTGATCAATCACCTCAGCGAAAAGAACGTGCTTCTCGTGCTCGACAACTTCGAGCAAGTTACCGAAGCGGCGAGGGACGTCGAGGTCATCCTCCGCAGAACCCGCGACGTTCACATCCTCGTGACCAGCCGCGTCGTTCTGCACGTCTCCGGAGAACACGAGTTCCACGTCGAGCCTCTTCATCTGCCAGACCCGCGGGATCTTCCCGATGCCGAGACGCTTTCGCAGTTCGATGCTGTCGCGCTGTTCATTCATCGAGCTCGAGCGGTGAAAGAAGACTTCATGGTCACGAACCAGAACGCTCCCGCAGTTGCTGAAATCTGCGCGCGGCTGGACGGGCTTCCGCTGGCAATCGAGCTCGCCGCTTCCCGAGTGAAGCTGCTCACTCCTGAGGCGATCCTGGCGAGACTTGGTCACCGCCTCCCGCTTCTTACCTCGGCGACGAGGAACGTGCCGGAGCGTCAACGGACGCTCCGCGGAACCATCGACTGGAGCTACGAGCTGCTCGGGGAACCGGAGCGACGTCTCCTTTCCCGGCTCGCCGTCTTTGCCAGCGGCTGCACGTTTGAGGCGGTCGATTCGGTCTGTAACCCCAACGCCGAACTAAGGCTCGACACGCTCGACGCCCTGAGCTCATTGGTGGATAAGAGCCTCGTTCGACAGACGGAGATGACGGCTGCCGAACCGAGGTTCCGCATGCTCGAGACGATCCGGGAGTACTCCTCGGAGCGGCTCACCGAAAGTGGCGAGTTGAACGACATCGCTGGTCGGCACGCACGTTACTTCATGGAGTTCTCCGAGGCGGCCGAGCCCCACCTTCTGGCGCATGACCAGGTCATATGGCTCAACAGATGCGACTTGGAGAACGACAACATCCGCGCGGCCCTGCAATGGTGCATCGACACCGAACAGCCCGAGACAGGACTCCGAATCGGTGCGGCGTTGTGGCGCTTCTGGCAACAGCGAGGGCATCTTCGGGAAGGGCGGCGCTGGCTGGACCGCTTGCTCGCGTTACCGGGTGCAAACGAACGATCCGCAATCACGGCCAGGGCACACGGTGCCGCCGGAGGTTTGGCTTATTGGGATGCCGACTACAAGGTGACGCGCCGCCATTACGAGGAAGCACTGGAAATCTTCCGGGAACTCGGAGACAAGTTCGGGATCGAACGAGCGCTCTACGACCTTTCGTTCGTCTACATGATCGACGGTGACCTCGAAACACACGGAAGGCTGCTCGAAGAAAGCCTGGCCCTGGCCCGCGAGCTCGACGACAAGGAGGGGGTCCTGAATGCAATGGACGCTCTGGGGTACCTGTTTGTACTCCAGCGTCGTCCGGCGGAAGCGTTGCGAGTCGGGCATGAGGCAATCGCGCTCGCCGAGTCAATGGGGAACGCCTTCCACCTCATCGAGGCGACGACGTCGCTGGGGCAGGCCTACAGACTCCTCGGGGACCTCGACCGCGCCGACGAATACGTGAAACGAGGCATCGCCATGCATCGGGATGCAGGCAACATCGCGATGACGACGTACATGATCTTCGCCATGAGCACGCTCGAGGGCGAGCGGGGAAGACACCTTCGGTCCATGCGTCTCTATGGCGTTGCAGAGGGACTGCTGGAACGGTACGCGAACATCGCTCCGGCCGACGCAATCATGATGGGCGACCCGGTCGGCGCCGCCCGTGCGGTAATGGGCGACCAGGCCGTCGACACGGCGATCGCCGAAGGAAGGTCGATGGACCCGGAGGAAGCGGTCGCCTACGCGCTCAGCGACTCAGAGTGAGACTCGTCCAGCGCGTCCTTATCCCCGGTGAAGCCCTCGGCGACTTTTCCTTCCTCCGTCAGCCGAATCATGTGGTAACCGTCGACCTCGGCCCGCTTGCTCTTTCGGCTTCCGTTCAGATAACTCGACCAGAGCAGCGTTGTCTTTCTCATTGAGGAGAATCCGTTTCGGAGTGATCCGCCGTCGAGCGGAGCCATCCGCTCCGGCATGGTCGTGAAGTAGTCCTGACCCACATACCGGCCTGACACAAGGTTGTCGCCTGGTACGGCCAGGATGTCTGGAGAAAAGGACGCCGTGTACGCGTAGAGTCGCCTCCGGCGAAAGTCTCGTATATCTCTCGGACGCGCTGTTCCAGCTCGTGACGGTTCACCACCGGACTCCCTAGGTTCGACGCGGGGCTGCGGTTGCCGCCCGCGTTTCCCCGACGGAGTATGCCTGCGTGCCATCACTTTCGCGAGCCCTGAAGATTCGTGCCGGCGAACAAGGAACGGCCGTCCCCTTGATTGTCATGATGCTCGTGGCCTGGACAGGTGGGGCCATCGGCAGCACCGGAGCCGAATCGCTGTTCTTCGCGAGGTTCGGTCCACAGGCGCTGCCAACGCTTTACGTGCTCGTTGGTCTGGTTACCTTCCCGACGATTCTGAGCATGACGGCGTTCTTGAGCCAACGCGCTCGCGGGCTCGCCACGATCCTGTTCGCTCTTGCAGCGCTGTTGGTGGCAGCGCGGTTCGCTCTCGAGCTGGACGTCCGCATTTTCTACGCCGTCCTGTGGCTGTTGATGATGGTCGTGTGGGTCGTCATGGGAATGGCATTGTGGGGCGTCGCCGGGGCGGTGACCGACACCCGACAGGCGAAACGCCTCTTTCCTCTCTATGGGGCGGCCATGATCCTGGGCGGAACGGTGGGCGGCGTCGCCACCGGCCCGCTCGCGGCGTGGATAGGCGCCGAGAACTTTCTGCTGGTGTGGGCGGGTTCGCTCATTCCCGCATTTTGGCTGGCGCGCTCGATCCTTCGAGCCTCGCCCGAGCGACCCCGCCCGCGCGGGTCGCGGCGCTCCTCGATACAGGGCATGGCAGAGAGCCTTCGGGTTCTTCGAAGCTCTCCGCTGCTCCGGTTCATGGCCGGCGCGCTGGTGCTCTTCTCGATGTTGTATCTGACGCTCACTCTGCCGTTCGCTCGAGCAGTGACGCAGCGGTTTCCCGATGCCGACCGTCTTGCCGCATTCCTCGGCGTCTTCTTCGGATTGATGAACGCCACCGCGCTGGTGCTGTCGCTCTTCGTCGTCAACCGGCTCTTCGCCCGTTTTGGCGTGGCATTGATGGTTTTGGTCCTGCCGATCATCTACCTGGTCGGGTTCGGATTCCTCGCGATCCACTCCAGCTTCCTGGTGCTGGTCGTCTTCAGGTTTGCCCAACTTCTCTGGGTTTACGCGGTTTGGAGTCCCGGGTGGGAGGCCCTTTTCAACGTCGTCCCCGCCGCTCGCCGAAGCGCGATCAGGACCATGATGGAAGCAGGCCCAAGGCAGGCCGGTGCGGTGGCAGCCGGCGTGGTGCTTCTCGCCGCGGATCGGGTGTTGTCACCGAGGTACGTATTCATCATTGGAGCGGCTGCGGCGGCGCTCGCCGTGTATGTCGCGTGGCGGGCCCGTCAGACTTACCGCGACGCGGTGATCGAGAGCCTCAGAGCCGGCTGGCCCGATGTATTCGTCGCCGAGGAGCATCCGTTCGGCGGGACGCAGCACGATCCCACAGCCCTTCAGACGCTCCTCGACGCGGCTTCAGGGGCGGACCCCAAAATGCGGAGAGTCGCGCTCGAGATCCTCTCCGACGTCACGAGTCCAATCGCCGAATCTGCACTGAAAGCCGGAATTCGCGATCCGGATCCCGAAATCCGAGTGGTCGCCCTCCAAGCGCTGGTCAAGCGACACATTCCCGCGTTGGTCGATGAGGTCGCCCCCTCGCTGCGCGATCCCGACGCGGTGGTGCGGGGGTGGGCGGTCCGAGCTGCGGCGGTGTGTAGCTGGACGAAGCACGAGCTCAGCGATCACCTTGGCGACCTCCTCTCCGACCCGGACCCGACCGTCCGGGCCCGAGCGGCAGCCGTCCTGATCGAGAAGGGAATGGACTCGCACGCTCACGAAACGTTGACCGCCATGGCCAGCGACTCACGCCCCGAATGGCGCGCTGAGGCGCTTGACGCGCTGGAGGCGAGTGACGGATTTACAACCGACCTTTTGAGTGACGGGATTTCGGACCCGCATCCGATTGTTCGCCGCGCGGCGGCCTCAGCGCTGGGACGGGTCGACGAGCAATGGGCCACCGAGAAGCTCGTCGCGGTCCTCGGAGACGAGGATTCCTCCGTCCGCGACGCCGCGCGCCATTCACTTCGGGGCTTTCGTTTAGGCGACCAGGCACCGCTGCGCCGATACGCTGAAGAGCAACGTGACCACGCGCTGCGCTACCAGCGTCTGTGGACGGCGTTCGAGGCACACGCGGATGGTGCCATGGCCCTGGCCGCGGATTCGCTCCGTCACCGGGCCGTGGGGCACGCCCGGAACGCCCTTCAGGCAGCCGCCCTGTTCGCCGACCGGGAGGCGTTCGACGTCGCGCTGGAGAACTTGGAAAGCCACGACCGTCAGCAGGTAGCGAACGCGCTCGAGACGCTCGAAACGGCCGGCGAATCCGAACTGGTTCGTCCGCTCCTTGCCATCTGGGAAAGCAACGACCCTCGCCAACGCCCGAGCCGACCCGAAGTTCTCCGGACTCTGTTGAACGATCAAGACGCATGGTTGCGGGCATCTGCCGCGACCGCGGCGCGCGACCTGGTCGGGCGTCCTCTTGACGCTCTTGTAGAGAGGCTTGCAAGGTCAGACCCCGACCCTCTCGTTCGCGAGGCAGCGGCATGGACTCAGAAGGGAGAAAGCATGATGGAAACCGTCACGACGCTCCCGTTGATGGAGCGGATTCTTTTCCTCCGCAAAGTACCGCTGTTCGCTGACCTTGAACCCTCAGACGTGAAGCGCGTCGCGGAGGTGGCGGCGGAGCACCTCTTTCCCGACGGCGCGATCATCGCCGAAAGCGGCGAATGGGGTGACGAGATGCACATTGTGGTCTCCGGAGAAATCCTCGTACGGATGGCCGGAACCGGATCGGGCGCCGAGATCGCGCGCCGGCGGCCCGGTGACTATGTCGGTGAGATGTCGATCATCACGGGCGAACCTCGGATGGCCTCACTGGTCGCCGCAGGCGCAGTTCGCACGCTGAGCATCGACCGCAAACGCTTCGAGCGGATCCTGTTGGAGCGACCTCAGGCGAGTCTGGCCGTCATGCGGGGCTTGTGTCTGCGCCTCCAGGAGGCTCACCGCCAAGCCGATCCCGCAGCCAGTCGAGGATGATGTTGAACCGCTGCACGCGGTGAGCCGGATTGCCCGACCTCGTGAGCTCGTGCCCCTCCGCGGGGAAGCGGACCATTTCGACATCGCGCTTCAACAGGCGAAGCGTCACGAACAGATGCTCTGCCTGTTCGACCGGGCACCGCAGGTCGTTCTCGGAGTGAAGAATCAACAGCGGCGTCGTGATCTCTGTGGCGTACGTCGCCGGCGACATCTTCACGTACGCGTCGAAGTCCTCCCAGAGAAATGACCCGAGATAGCCCTTGAAGTCCCATCCGAAGTCTGACGAGCCCCATTCCGACACGAACTGGTTCACCGAGCGCTCGGAGATCGCCGCCTGGAATCGGTCCGTGTGGCCGATGATCCAGGACGTCATGTAGCCCCCGTATGAGCCGCCCATGACACCGAGACGGTCGGGGTCGATGAACTCGAAGCGCTTCACGGCCTCGTCTACCACGGCCATGCAGTCCTCATAGTCGACCGTCCCCCACCCCGGTCCGAGTCCTTCTTTCGGACCGCGAATGGCCCGGCCCCACGCTTCGCTGTAGCCGGAAGATCCTCTCGGGTTCGAATAGACGACGACGTAGCCGCCCCCCGCGTAGACCTGGAACTCGTCGAAGAACTTGTTCCCGTATTGCGTGAACGGGCCTCCGTGGATGTTCAAGAGCATGGGGTACTTCTTGCCTTCTTCGAACCCAGCGGGCCGCATGACCCAGGCTTCCACCTCCGCGCCGTCGGGCGATATCGCGGTGAATCGCTCGGGCGCAACCAGCTCGCGGCGTCGTGCGAATGTATTGCCCACGTGCGTGATCTGGCGATCCCCGTGATAGAGCTCGGCCAGGGAGGTGGGCGTATGCCGCGCCGAGACCAGCCGGCCCGCTACGGTGTCGTACCCGCGAACCATGTATTCGCCGCTCGCCACGAGCTCCGGCTTCGTCGACCCGTCTGCGCGCACGCGATAGAGCGGGTCATTGCCCGAGTCCTCGACGCAGAAGAGAAGACTGTCGTCGTCCTCCCAGATCGGCTCCCGGATTCCCTCGTAGTCGGGGGCACACGTCCGGTCCAGGGACTCGGTCAGCACGCGCCGCTCCCGTGATGAGAGGTCGATCACGGCGATCTGCGTGTGCTTCGGGTCGTCCCACACTCCCGGGTAGTGGTTGAAGGCCAATCGCGATCCATCGGGAGACCACGATGGTCTGCTCGCCGCGCCGTCGAATCCCGTAATTCGCTCGGGCTCACCCCCTTCCGAGTCCACCACATAGATGTCGCGAATCAACGTGACATCCCAGTCCTCGTGGCGAGCCGAAGAGAAGGCGATCTTTGTTCCGTCGGGAGACCAGGCCGGCTGGTCGTGTTCGTAGTCACCTTCGGTCAGCTGCCTTGCCGGGCTTGATCCATCTGCCGGCACCGTGAAGATCTGCTTGCGCCGGTCGAAGGTCCATCCCTCATTGTCGAGCTTGTATTGGAGGCGCTTGATCCGGCGGGGAGCTCTCTTCTTGTCGTCCTTCTCGTCGTACTCCGGCGCCGGAACTCTCGTCACGAATGCAATCCGAGTCCCATCGGGCGACCAGACGGGTGATTCCACGCTCTCCTTCACGTCGGTCAGCTTTCGTGGCTCGCCTCCGTCGGCCGGCATGACATAGAGCTGAGCCGCGTCCCCGTGCCGGTTGGACGTGAAGGCCAGCTGTTTTCCGTCGGGCGACCATCGCGGATCGGCGTCCCGCTTTGGACCGGCTGTGAACGCCCTCGGTTCGCCCGACCCGTCGAGTGGCGCGGTCCAGATGACGCTCCGGTACTCGTTCTTGTCCCGATCGATGGACCAGACCACGAAGGCCGCGGTATTCCCGTCGGGCGAGACCCGAGGGTCCGCCACACCGGTCAACTCGTAGACGTCTTCGGGTCTCATTCCCGGCATGCCAGTCCTCCTTGCCGATCGATGGCGCGAAACGGGAATCTTCGCAGAGTTCCCGGGAGGGCGTCCTCACGCTGTCGTCAGCCGGGTCTCGCATGAGGCTACCTTCACCATGGTGGTCGTGCCCCCATCCTTGTCAGAGGGGCGACTCGGTGGCACGCTGACACCGGAAGGAGGGGTGGATGACGGCGAACGAGGACGGCGCGGTTCGCGTCCTGATCGTCGACGACCAGGAGCCGTTCCGCATGGCCGCCCGGATGGTGGTGGAGGCGACCGACGGGTTCGAGGTGGTCGGGGAGTCAGAGACCGGTGAGGCCGCCGTCGAGATGGCCCGGGACTTGAACCCCGACCTCGTGCTGATGGACGTCAACCTGCCCGGGATCAACGGGCTCGACGCGACCAGGCAGATCCTGAAGGAGAGCGACCGCGTCATCATCCTTCTGCTGTCGACGTACGAAGAAGCCGAATACGCTCCACGCGCGGCGGAATGCGGCGCCGCGGCCTACATCCCGAAGTCGTCGTTTGGCCCCGACCGTCTCGCCGACGCCTGGGAGGCGGCCAAAGCTAGCTAACCGGCTCGACCGCGGCGACGGGGACCCTCCCCCGTACGGAGGTCCCGCTCCCGGGAGCCGAATGGACTTCCAACGTTCCGCCCAGCGCCTCGATACGGTCGGTCATGTTCGTGAGTCCGGAACCTCGCTTTGCCAGGCCCGGATCGAATCCGACTCCGTCGTCCGCCGCGTTGAACACGAGATGTCCGCCATCCTGGGAAAGGCTGACGGTCACCTTCGACGCTCCGGCGTACTTCGTCACATTTTGCAGTGCCTCCAGCAGGACGAAATAGACACCGGCTTCGGTTTCCTGCGGGTAACGCTCCACGCCGTCGGCTTTGATCTGCACAGGGACCGAGGCCTTCCGGCCCTGCGCGTCCAACGCCGCCACGAGTCCCTTATCCCGAAGCAGTGGCGGGTAGACCCCTCTGGCCAGGTCTCGGAGGTTCTCCAGCGCGTCCTGCGTCTCGGTCTGAAGTTGCGCAAGCAGCTCGTCTGTCTTCTCGGTGTCCCGTTGCGCGAGGGTCTTGGCGAGTCCCAGTTTCACGTTCAACGCTACGAGCTGCTGTTGGGCGCCGTCGTGGATGTTCCGTTCGATCCTTCTTCGTTCTTCGTCCTGCGCTGACACGATTCGTTGGCGAGACGCGCGCAGTTCCTCGATCAGCTTGACGTTCCGGAGAACCAGCCCGGCCTGTGAGGCCAGGTCTGAGAGGAGCTTTTCGTCGGTCGGCGTGAGTGGCTCCCCCCGCGGCTTCGCCACCGCGAGTGCCCCCAGCAGCTCCCCGCGGTCGCGGACCGGGACCGAGAAGTCGAACCCGGGCAGCGTTGGAACGTC
>DATABA010000021.1:0-8884 GCA_036259835.1 Actinomycetota bacterium | reverse complement strand
GCCTGAGCTACCCGAAGTCCAAGCTCTCGCCGAACGAATCGACGAGCGTCTGGGCGGCGCGAGGTTGGTGCGGCTGGAGCCGCTCGCGTTCTCGGCGCTGAAGACCGTCCTGCCGGCGCCGGATGAGCTGTACGGCCGCGTCCTCGAAGGCGTGGGGAGGCGCGGGAAGTTCCTTGTCTTCGACTTCCGGTCAGCCCGGCTCCTGGTCCACCTGTCTCAAGGTGGACGCATCGATTTCGAGGAGGCGAAGAAGGCGACCAGGCCTCGAGGAGCGGTTCTTCGCATGGTGTTCGACCGCATCCCGTCCGTGCTGGTCAAGGAGTTCGGAACTGAACGCAAGGCAGGATGGTGGGTGCTCGCGAACGGTGATGATGGCCCGCTGTCGAAGCTCGGACCCGAACCGTTTTCCGGGGAGTTCGCCGACCTGATCCGGTCCGGAAGCGAAACCAGGCGACTCCACGCGATGCTTCGGGATCAGCGTGTCGTCGCGGGGATCGGACGTGGCTATTCGGACGACATACTGCATCGGGCGAAGCTCTCGCCCTTTCGGTCGCTTTCCTCCTTGAACGAAGGAGAACGGGAGCGACTGTTGGAATCGGTTCGGTCGATCCTCTCGGAGGCGCTGGAAATCGAGCGAAAGCGGCCGGCCGGCCTTCCTCCGAAGCTCGGCGACCACTTCACCGTGCACGCCCGTTACGGTTCACCCTGTCCCGTGTGCGGCTCCGACCTTCGACGAGTCTCGTACGAATCCCATGAGGTGACGTACTGCCCGACGTGCCAGACGGGCGGAAAGATCCTCGCCGACAGGCGGATGTCACGGCTTATCAGATAGACGCCAAAGGGTCGCCGTTACAGGTACTGGCCGCTCTGCGGATCCGTCCTGCTCGAGGCGATGGCCTGAACGTCGCGTTCGCGAAGCATGAGGTAGACGTCGCCACCGACGTCAACCTCGAGGCCGGTCTGGGGAATGAAGAGGACGTTGTCGCCCGTCTTGACGTTGCGGACATCGGGACCGACCAGAACGACTTCAGACCACACGCATCTCTTGTTGTGCGACGCCGCGGTGGCTGGAATGACCAGGCCGCCCTTCGTCTGGCGCTCGTTGTCGTCGGGAACCCGAACCAGGATTCGGTCGGCGGTCAGCCGCATCTTGTGCAGCCCATCGACCGCGGGCGCCTGCGGCGGCGAGGTGATCGCGCGAAGCTTCGTGTTGCGAGGCGACATAGCTGGGAACCGATTGTAGGAGTCGCCGGCGACGGCGTCGGATGCACGATCCTTATGATGCAGGCGATGCCGACCGCGACCGAGCTCCTCGACGAGGCCGAGCGCATCCTCAAGGCGTCCGACCGTATCGACCATCCCCACGCCGGAAAGGAGCGCTTCGACGGCGAAGAGATTCTGGAGTTCATCCTGGGACGTGCACCTTCGGGGCGCCAGCGAATCCCCGACCCCGCAGCCCGTAGGTTCCGCCGGTTGATCGACCGCCGCGCGTCGGGGGAACCGGTCGCCTACATCACCGGGTCGGCGAAGTTTCGAGGCCTCACGCTCGAGGTGCGACGCGGCGGATTCATCCCGCGAGAAAGCACCGAGTTCATGGCGCTCCAGGCGATCCGCCGGCTGCGCCCGCGACAGCGACCCGTCCACGTCGACCTCGCCACAGGCGTCGGTCCGGTGGCTCTTGCGGTCGCGGACGCCATCCGGCGAGCGCGCGTCTTCGGCGTCGATATATCGACATCCGCCCTGGCGCTCGCTCGACGAAACGCCGCCCGTCTGAAGCTTGGGAACGTGACGTTTCTCCGGGGCGACCTGTTCGCTCCTCTGCCGAATCGGCTTCTGGGGACCGTCGATGCCATCACCATTCATCCGCCCTACGTTCCCCGCGGGGAGATGCGAGACCTCCCGGAGGAGATCACCCGCTTCGAGCCGAAGGAATCCATCACGGATTTCTCCCGGACGGGCATGAGGCTCCTTGAACGGACCGCCGCGGAAGCGCCGCGGTGGCTCGCCCGCCACGGTTGGCTGCTGGTCGAAGTCAGCCCTGACCGCTCTCGAAGCGTGATGTCGCTCCTTCGCGGAGCCGGGTTCCGCGATATCCGAAGCACGATGGGGCCGGTGAGGTTCACCCGCGTCATCGTCGGCAGAGCACCGGTGGCATGAACAAGCGAACTCCCGCGCCGAAACCGGGTCGCCCCCGAGACCCGAACGCGCCGCCGAAGCCGAAGCGGCCGCGAGACGAGCTGGGGAGGCCGCTCTCGTGGGAAGCCGAGAACCGGTTGGAGCTCGAGGACTACGATGCGCAGTCCCTTGAACGGAACCATGAGCTCGGCATCGAGCACTGGAACGCCGGCCGGTTCTTCCCGGCGCACGAGGCGTGGGAGACGTGCTGGAAGCAGGCGAAGCAAACAACCGAAGCCGAATTCTTCAAGGGCCTGTCACAGCTAGGCGCGGGCTACGTCCACTTGTTGAGGGGGAACCAGCACGGCGCGTACACATTGCTCAGACGAGGCAGCGAACGAATCCTGCAGTATCCGGATGGCCAGCGCGGCGTGGAAGTTCGAAAGATCGCCGCCGCGACGATGTCTCATGCGCTCTACATCGAGTTAGCCGAGCGGCGCGGGCGCCCGAGCACCGACCTCACGCCCCCGAAGATGTAGTGGCGGGAAGCTCCGCCGTCTGGTTCTACTTGGTGTCCGGCACCTCGGGAAGTGTGACGCGGAAGGTTTCGACGAGCTCCTTTCGCCCCTTGACCTGCTTCGCGCCGATCGGTTCGCAGGGGATTCCTGGCGCCGCCTTGACGGTTGCTTCCGCAGCCAGGACCTCACCGGCCGCCGCTTCGGACTGAAGACGCGACGCGACGTTCACGGGGTCTCCATAGACCGTGTATTCCAGCCGGCCGGCTCCTCCGAACGTCCCCGCGATGACGGTCCCGGTATTCACTCCGATGCCCATGCCGAGCGGAGGAAGTCCGTCGGTCCAGGTTTCCCAGTTCAGCTGTTGCTGCCGCATCTGCATCGCCAGGGCACATCTGAGGGCGCGCTCCGCATGGTCGGGCTGGGGGTCGGGCGCACCAAAGACGGCAAGGATGGCATCGCCCATGAATTTCGAAATCGTTCCGCCGTGGCCCAGCACAACCTCGGCCATCGCGGAGATATGTTTCTTCAGGATGTCGACGACCTGTCCGGCGGCGAGTTGCTCCGCCAGCGACGAGAACCCTCGGATGTCCGAAAAGAGGATGGTGGCTTCGACCTCCTCTTGAAGCATTTGTGCCTCCGGAGAGGCCACGAGCTTCTCCGCGAACTGCTCGGGCACAAAGGAACGAAGTGTTCGAGTCGAGGTCTCACGTTGCACCACCGCGGCGTGGAGCCGCTTCAGCTCGTCAACGGCGTGGCTGGCCCCTCGTCCGGCCTCGGCGGCGAGCCGCTGGAACAGCCCCGTCACGCGACGGTCGATGGCCTCCTGTGTCGTACCTAGTTTCTCGGCCATCTCGGCATAGCCCAGACCCTTCGACATGAGGTCCAGGATCTCCCGGTCTTCTTCCGGGCCCTCCTCGCGTCCGGACAGCCGAGCAGCAATCGTCGGGTCGATCGATGATCCGCCCGCGGCAACCTCCCGAATCGCCCGCGGCAGCTCGTCGCCTTGTCCGAGTCGATCCTTGAGGAGATAGGCAAGTCCGCTTTCGCCGCCGCCGAGCAGCGCCAGTGCGTACGCCTCATCGTCGTGCGCCGAGAGGACGACCACGCCGGTTCCCGGATGCTTTCGCCGGATCTCGTGGGCGGCCTCGATTCCTTCCAGCTGGAAGTTCGGAGGCATCTTGATGTCGGTCACGACCACGTCGGGCGTGTGCTCCTCCGTGGCTGCGAGCAACGACGGCGCGTCTTCGGCGACGCCGACGACTTCGATCCCGTCGGTTACCGACAGAAGCGCCCGCACGCCTTCGCGGACCAGAACGTTGTCGTCACCCAGGACGACCCTGATGCTCACTTGATCGACCGCCCCCCTCGCGCACCGCTATACGATCCGTTCGTGGCGCTGCGTGTCGTGTTCGCTGAGGACAATTACCTCGTCAGGGAGGGTACAGCCGCCCTCCTTGCCAGCGTCAAGGATATCGACCTCGTTGCATCCGTCGCCGACTTCGACGGTCTGCTGGCTGCCGTCCAAGAGCACCGTCCCGACGTCGTCCTCACGGACATCCGAATGCCGCCCACTCATTCCACGGAGGGCATCGACGCCGCCCGGAAGATTCGGGCTGAGCACCCTGAGATCGGCGTGGTGGTCCTTTCCCAGTACGCCGAAGAGGACTATGCGTATGAGCTCCTGAGAGATGGCGCTGAGGGGCTCGGCTACCTGTTGAAGGAGCGAATCGGCGATCTGGACGAGCTGATCCGGGCGCTCCACGATGTGGCTCGGGGCGGCTCCGTGCTGGATCCTCGTGTCGTCGAAGGGCTCGTGTCCCGAAAGGACCGTCAGGCGAACTCGGCGCTCCGTGACCTCACCGAGCGCGAACGAGAGGTACTGGAGCGGATGGCTCAGGGGAAGAACAATGCCGCGATCGCAAAGGCCCTGTTCCTCACGGAGCGGGCGGTCGAGAAGCACATCAATTCGCTATTTCACAAGCTCGGGCTTTCGGAGGAGCCGGAAATCCACCGGCGCGTGATGGCCGTGCTGGCTTTTTTGCGCGAAGAGGGACTGCCGGCGCCCAGCTGAGGCCGGCGAAATCGCGCTCCTTGATTGGAAATTGGCTGTCCCGGTTCATTGCCCATGTGTTGTAATGACTGCCCACATTTAAGCCCGAGGGAGGGAACACCGTTTGACCGTCAAGCGCGTTCTTGTCGCGACGGACAATTCCAAGAGCGCAACCCGTGCAGTTGACTGGGCTGCTGATATGGCGAACCGGTTTGGGGCCGAGCTCCATCTGGTTCAGGTAGTCGTCCCCCAAACCGCGCCCGGAACCGAAGCTGGATCTGCCGAGGCGACCAGAGCCCAGTACGCCGCCCAGGAGCTGGCGAAGACGGCCGAACGGCTTGCCGGCCCGGCGGGAAAGGCCCGGGTCCTGGTCGACTCCGACCCCGCCAGGGCGATCGTCCGGGCCGCTGAGGAAGCCGCCGTCGACGTCGTGGTGGTCGGCAACCTGGGCATGAGCGGCCGCAAGGAATTCCTATTGGGGAATGTCCCGAACCGCATCTCCCACCAGGCGCGGTGCACGGTGATCATCGTCAACACCGCCGAGCTCGGAGACGGACAGGTGGCGAAGCGCGCGCCGGCCGACGGGGACCGGGTCGAAGTGGCCGGGCATCTGCTCGGCCGGGCCGCCGACATCGGAAAGGTGATGGCGAAGCTCGGCGTTCGCGAGGTCTTTACGCGGGCGAAGCCCGGCGACGAGGAATCCACGCGAACCCGGGCGCGTCGCTTCCGGGCGGCCCTGGAAGAGCTCGGGCCGACCTTCGCGAAGCTCGGTCAGATGCTGTCGACCAGGCCCGACCTGCTTCCGCCCGAGTTCGTCGAGGAGCTCTCGACCCTTCAGGACCAGGTTCCGCCCATGACCGAGGACCAGGTGGTCCGGGTTATGGAGCAGGAGCTCGGCGTGCCGTGGGAGGACGTGTTCGAGAGCATCGTGGCGCGGCCCATGGCTGCGGGCACCATCGCGCAAGTGCATCGGGCGACCATGGCGGATGGCCAGCGGGTCGTGATCAAAGTCCAGCGGCCCAACGCCCGACAGGACATCATGCGCGACCTCGGCCTGCTGAAGATGTTCGCCGAGAAGACGGCCGAACGACAGGCGTTCCGAAGCGTCGTCGACATGGGGGCCATCTTCGAGCACCTCTCCGCGTCGCTCCAGCGAGAGCTCGACTTTCGGCAGGAAGCAAACAACATCGAGAAGATGCGTCAGGTCCTGGCGCCGTATACGCGCCTGGACGTTCCGAAGGTCTTCTCCGAGTATTCGACGGACCGCCTTCTGGTCCTCGAGGAGATCCAGGGCGGCCCCATCCGCGATGCGCCGCTTGGTGAGGCGCGCAAGGAGGCCGCGCGCCAGCTCCTCGAGTCGTATTACCGGCAGATCCTGGGCGACGGGTTCTTTCATGCTGATCCCCACCCCGGGAATCTCATGTGGTGGAACGACAAGATCTATTTCCTCGACTTCGGGATGGTCGGGGAGATCGGCTCCGATGTTCGCGAGCTCCTGGTCCTGCTTCTCATGTCGTTCTGGCAGGAGGACGTTCCGTTTCTTTCCGACGTGGTGCTCATGATCGCCGGCGAGGATCAGCGCGCCGACATAGATCTGAATCAGTGGCAGGAGGAACTGGGATCGCTGCTCGCGAAGTACCGGCACATGTCATTGAGGGAGATCCAGCTCGGTCCAATCCTCCAAGAGATCACGGAGATCTCCATTCGCCATGAAGTCGCCCTTCCGGCATCGCTGGCGCTCAGTGGCAAGGCGCTTTCCCAGATGCAGCTCGCGACGGCGGAACTGGACCCCACGCTCGACCCGTTCGCCGTGGCCGGGCGGTTCCTTCAGCGAGGGTTGCTCGAGAAGGTTCGCGCGCGGATGGATCCGAAGACCCTGTTCTACGAGACGCAGAAGATCCGCGTCCGGGTCCTGCGGCTGGTCGAAGCGATCGAGCGACTGGCGGGAGCGCGCCCCGGTCCGAAGCTTCAGGTGATGTTCCGGGGAATGGAGCCGGTTGAGGCGAGCATCCGGAGAGGAAGCCGGCGGCTGTCGCTGGCTCTCACGGCCGGTGGGGCGATGATCGGTACGGCCATCACGGCGGCTTCGGGCAGCGTGGAACCGTGGATCCCGGCCACCCTCGGCGGCGTCGGAGGCGCGCTGACGTTGAGTTTGGTGGTTGATCTGCTGCGACGCAAGGGTTAGCGGACTAGCCGGCCGACGGCGGATAGCCCGAGGAGACAGACCCCTCATGAGGTCGGCCAGGGCCGGCCTGCTCGAACCCCTCCCGCTCCGCGAGCGTCCTCGGCGCCCGCTTGACCCCCCCGCTGCGGATGGCCTTGACGAGGCGTCGTTCGATGAAGAAGGCAACCACCCCCATGCCGACGGAGAGCACGACTCGCTCGAAAGCTCGGTAGATCCTTGTCCCGCGAATGCCACCGCCCGCCTTGGACCGTCGCGCCATGGGCGGAGCGTAAGGCGTTTCAGAGATGAACGGCAACGCCGTTCACCGAACACCTGCGGGATGCCACCACCACTGCGCCCGAGAGAGGATTACGACAGTCGAATTCGGGCCTGGACCCCTGTTGCCCAGCCCGCACACCCTGCAAAATTCACATGGTGGAGAAGAGCCACACCCGACAGGCGATTCGTTCGTTCGACATATTGGAGACCGCGACGTGACTGACCGTTCCGCCCGCCGCTTCGCCCTCTTCCTTTGGATTTCAACGGTCGTTTTGACGATCGCGATCGTTCCGGTCCTCGTTGCGTCACGGCGAGTCGCGCCTGTTGGAGTTATTGGGACGATCGGCGCCGTTGTGGCCCTGCTGTGGGTGAGCCTGGGCGCACGGATAGCGATGGTCCGGCACGGTAACGCCGTCGGATGGCTCTTTTGCAACGTGGGGTTTGGCATCGCTATCACCCAGTTTGCTGCGGTGTACACCGTCTATGGGTTGCGAGTGAATCCGAACGCGCCCGGCACGGGCCTCACGGCAGTTGTCGGTGAATACGGGCTGATCTGGTCTGTCGGGCCACTTGCATTGCTGTTTCTGCTCTTCCCCGATGGAAGGCCGCCCAGCCCGCGATGGCGATGGGTTGGATGGGCGATCCTCGGCGGCCTCGCCCTTGCGCTGTTCGGCTTCGTCGTGAAGCCAGAGACCCTGAACAACTACCGGGAGTTCGGACTCGACATCCCGAACCCGACGGGCATTCGGGCGATGGCCGATGTCTCGCCGATCATCATCCTCATCGGTACTCTCACGGCCCTACTTGCATCGGTGTTCGCGATCTTTGCGCTGAGATTTCGCTACAAGCGAAGTACCGGCGAGGAGCGGCAACAGATCCGCTGGCTTGCGTTCGTCGGCGTAATCGCCCTGGTTCTATTCGTGACGTTCGTCGCGTCCGCCGCCATTGAGGGTGGTGATCCTTACGACCCAGGCTACCGACGGGCGATCCCGTATGCCGACTACGTACTTGCCTTGCTGGCACTAGCGGTCGCTCTCGGGATACCGATCGCTACCGCAATCGCGATTCTGAAGCACCGGCTCTACGACATTGACGTCGTCATCAACAAGACGGTGGTCTACGGTGCGCTGGCGGGTTTCATCACGCTGGTCTACGTGGGGATCGTGGTGGGAATCGGCACTGCCATCCGACAGGGGGACCGCCCGAACCTCGGCCTTTCCATCCTGGCCACCGCAGTCGTGGCCGTGGCCTTTCAGCCGGTGCGCGAGCGCGTACAGCGATTCGCCAACCGGCTGGTGTACGGCAAGCGCGCCACCCCATACGAGGTGCTCTCACACTTCGGCGAGCGCATGGCCTCAACATTCGCGACCGAGGACCTCCTTCCCCGCATGGCGCAGATCCTCGCTGAAGGGACCGGAGCGGCCCGAAGTGACGTGTGGCTGAAGGTCGGGGCGGAGCTTCGACGAGCGGCGTCCTGGCCCGAGTCGGACGGTGGCGTGTCGGGCGTACTTCCTCTTCCCGACGACGAGCTGCCGGCCATCGCTGGCGTTGACCGCACCGTGCCGGTTCACCACCAGGGTGAGCTGCTGGGTGCACTGACGCTGACGAAGTCCCGAGGGGAAGCCCTGACACTCTCCGATGTGAAGCTCCTAGAGGATCTCGCCTCCCAGGCCGGCCTGGTGCTTCGAAACGTGAAGCTGATCGAGGAACTGCGCGCTTCCCGCCAGCGCCTGGTGGCTGCCCAGGATGAAGAGCGGC
>DATABA010000020.1:0-3180 GCA_036259835.1 Actinomycetota bacterium | reverse complement strand
TGGTGCTCACCGCGGCCGGGAGCCACGCCGGAGCACAAACCGAAGGGCGGCCCACCGTCATCGTCCTTTCACTGACCGGAGTGGTCGACCCGTTCGTGGCTTCGTATGTGGAGCACGAGATCGAGGCGGCGGAACGCGAGGGTGCGTCGGCGGTCCTGCTCACGATCGACACCCCGGGCGGGCTCAGCTCGTCGATGCGGCGAATCACCGAAGCGATTCTCAATTCCAGGACGCCGGTGATCTGTTACACGTCGCCGGCCGGTGCCCGAGCCGCTTCCGCGGGCACGTTCATCATGCTGGCGTGCCCGGTGAACGCGATGGCGCCGGGAACGAACATTGGGGCGGCGCATCCCGTGGGAGTGGCTGGAGCCATCGAGCAGCAGAAGGCCACCAATGACGCGGCGGCGTTCATCCGGTCGCTGGCGCAACAGTGGGGACGAAATGCGGACTGGGCGGAGCAGGCCGTCCGGAGGTCGATCAGCGTCTCGGCACATGAGGCGGTGCGGCTGAACGTCGCCGACGAGATCGCGCCCTCGATTCCCTCACTTCTGACGCAGGTGAACGAGCGGTTCGTCAGGCTGAGCAATGGGAGGAACGTCGCCCTCCGCACGGCCAACGCGGCGCTGGAGGCTCGCGAGCTCGGCGCCGGGGCCGCCCTCCTCCACGGGCTCATCACTCCGGATCTGGCATTCCTCTTCTTCTGGGTCGGCCTGGTCCTGGTCATCGTGGAGCTGCTCCATCCCGGACTTTCCGTACCCGGCATCTTCGGTTCGCTGATGCTGGTCGGAGCGTTCCTGTCGTTCGGACTGCTTCCGGTGCAACTTGCCGGCATCATTCTGTTGCTTGCGTCCGTCGGGTTCTTCCTGCTCGAGCTGAAACATCCCGGGGTCGGCCTTCCCACCGTCGGCGGGGCGATCACGCTGATCCTGGGTGGGCTCGTTCTGTTCGATCCATCGGTCCCGAACGCCGCGGTGTCGCCCTGGCTCCTCGTGATGGTCGCCGCGCTGCTGGTCGGGTTCTTCGGCTTCGTCGTGCAGGCCGCACTTCGAATGCGACGGCTCCCCCCGCCGGCTGGACTTGAGCAGCTCGTTGGCGAACGCGCGGTCGCACTCAGCGAGCTGAATCCCCGAGGAGAGGTTTTGGCCCGACACGAAACGTGGAGCGCGGAAACCATGGGGCCGCCGATCCCGGCAGGCACCGCCGTCCGAATCATCGACGTCACGGGGTTGACGTTGACTGTTGCTCCGGCCAGGCGGCTGCGTGGCCGGGAGGAGCTCACCGAGAGCGCCTCACCGCATAAAGAAGGAGGAGCTTGATGCTTGGGTACGTGGTCCTCGGTTTCGTCCTGTTTCTCGTTCTCGTCCTGATCCCCGCCTCGATCAAGATCGTTCGCGAGTACAACCGCCTGGTGGTGTTCCGACTTGGTCGCCTGCTGGGGGTGAAAGGTCCCGGCCTGGTGATCCTCATTCCGCTCGTCGATCGAGCGGTCTCGGTCGACTTGCGTGAGTTCTTCCTGGAGGTACCACGTCAGGATTGCATCACCCAAGACAACGCGCCCATCGCCATCGACTTCATCGTCTTCTACAAGGTCGTGGACGCCACGATGACTGTGGTGCAGGTCGGGAACTTCGCCGGAGCCGCCCAGAACATCGCCTCGACGACGCTCCGAGCCGTGGTCGGCGACATCCTCCTCGACGACGTCCTGGCGAAACGCGACGAGATCAACCAGATCCTCCGGGCGAAGCTTGACGAGATCACCGGCCGGTGGGGCGTGAAGGTCACGAACGTGGAGATCCGCGAGATCATCCCCCCACCCAGTGTGCAGGAGTCGATGACCCGTCAGATGTCGGCGGAGCGGATGCGCCGGGCCACCGTGCTCGAGGCGGAAGGATCCAAGCAGGCATCCATCACGGTCGCCGAAGGGAACAAGACGGCCGCCATCCTCAACGCCGAAGGCAGCAAGCAGTCAGCCATCCTGCAGGCCCAGGGGGAGCGAGAAGCGGCGATCCTTCGAGCGGAAGGGTTTTCGCTCGCCCTCGACAAGATCTTCGAGGTGGCGCGAGGCGTCGACGCCAACACCATGAGCCTTCAGTACCTCGAGACGCTCAAGCAGATCGGGTCGTCCCCGTCCACGAAGTTCGTCGTTCCAATGGAACTGGCCAACATGCTGTCCAGCGTGACCGGCCTGACGGAACGATCGTTCGGCGACAACCAAGGAGACGGCGGGAAGAGCTGACGCCGGTCAGGCGGTTCGGACGCGGCAGATGCCGCGCTCGGCGAAAGGCTGGAACTCCTTGATGGACACCGGCGGCTTCAGCCCGGCCACCATGCCCTCCACCAAACCGCGGTGCAACGTGCAGACCAGCTGCCGATAGTCGTCGGCGAGGTCTCGGAAGGGGCAGTCTCGAAGCGTGATCTCGATGGTCGAGCCCTGCATCCGGCGGAATCGAGGGTCGAAGCCCGCCCGCGCCATCGCTTCCTGAAGGACCGCCAGGTTCCGCCGGGCCGGAAGGCGAACCCCCGGCTTGGGACCTCCCTGAGCGACCATGTACGCGCCCCACTGCCGGGCCAGCTCCTTGGCCTCATCCATGGCCTTGCTCGTCCGGACCACGCCGCAGAGCATCTCGGCCAGCAGCCGGTAGTCGCTGCCCTCGTCGTCTCTGATCTCCCGGGCCGAGTACACGGTTTGAGGCCGCCCGACGGTGGCGCTCTTTCGGATCTCCCTCGACAAGAGCCCCGCTTCCTCCAACCGACGAAGATGGGGCCGGAGGGTGTTCGGATGCAGCGACAGACGTCGCGACATCTCACGGATGGGGACGGGACGTCCCGCGAGCCCGATGTACCGGTACAGGCGATAGCGCGTGTCGTCGGCCAGCGCCTTGTGGACGTCGAGCTCTTTCGTCTCAGGCATTAGTCCTCACCCGTCATGGTCGCCTAGCGGCCGCGACCGTATTATCGAGGTAAGCACCGTAGGAATCAGGATAAATCCGGAGCTGTCGCATGCCCACGGAAGAACAGGTCAGACAGGCACTTCGCAACGTTCTCGACCCCGAGATCGGCAAGCCGATCGAGGACGTCGGAATGCTGAAGGACATCGAAGTCGAGAACGGCATGGTCAAGGTCCACGTCCTGCTCACCATCGCGGGGTGCCCCCTCAAAGACCGGATCAACAGCGACGTC
>DATABA010000019.1:0-81615 GCA_036259835.1 Actinomycetota bacterium | reverse complement strand
GCGGCATCTGCCGCCGGGCCCCCTCGCTCCTTCAATTACGGCGTGCTCTCAAACACGACTCCCTACGCTGCTCCAGCTCGCGGTGCGAACCACTCGTGGATGTTCATGTAGGTCCCGTAGGACGCCGAGTTCCATGTCCCGACCGGGCCGGCGACCTTGTCCGTCCTCCATCCGGTGATGTTCACGAAGGAGTACAGCGGGATGGCGATGACATCCTTCGCCAGCTGGTCGTTCACCTGACGGATCAGCTGGAGCCGCTTCGCCTGATCCAGCTCGCGGTCGCTCTGCTCCATGATCCTGTCCAGCTCCGGGTTGCAGTAGAAGCTCGTGTTGGTTCCTCCGAAGTCGTTTTCCGGCGTCGGAATGGCGTCACACGAGTAGCTGCTGGTCGGGCTGGGATCGGTGATCGCCCCGGAGGCGTAGTCCGCCATCTGGTAATCGCCCTGCGGCAGCTTGTTGGAGAACAAGTCGGTCGCGTCGTTCTCCTTCACGTTGATCTCGAAGCCGGCAGCCAGCGCCTTCTCCTTGATCAGCTGTCCCGTGGCGATCCGCCGCTGATTCCCCGCGGAGACGTAGTCGGTGATGCTCAGCTTCTCGCCGTCCTTGGTGCACGGCTTGGTGGAGCAATCCCAACCGGCCTGCTCGAGGAGCTGCAGCGACCTCTGCGGGTTATACGAGAACCTGGCGAAGTCGGTCTGGTCACACCAGGGTTTGATCACCTCGAACGTCGGCGGAATGCAGTTGAGCACCCGGGCGTTCGGGTTGTTCAACTTGATGATGGTGTTAACCACCGCCTGACGGTCGACCGCGTACCCGAGCGCCTCCCGGACCAACGGGTCGTCGACCGGTGGCTTCCTCACGTTCAGCCACAGGGCGTCACCGTAGTTGGTCGCGCCGCTGACGTAGTCCACCTGCGGGTTTCGCGAGAGCTGCGCGGTCACGCTGACGTTCGAGGCCTGCGGGAAGATCGCGCCGACCTCACCGGAGAGCAGCGCGGCGACCTCCTGCGGCTGCTCCTCGATCGGAATGAACGTCACCTGGTCGAGGAATGCCTTCGGACCCCAGTAGTTGTCGTTGCGAACGAGAACCGCCTGGCTCTTGCTGAACGACTGGAGAACCCAAGGGCCGCCGGAGAAGGGGATCTCGTTCTTGAAATCGGCCTTGAGGTCCGGCTTCTCCTCGTCGGCGTCCGGGAAGGCAGCCTTCTTCAGGAGATAGCCGTTGACGTTTCCGCCACCCATGAGGTCAGCCCAAGCGGCGTACGGCTCCGAGAACCTTAGGACTGCGGTCTGCGGATCGGGTGTCGCGATGTCCTCGATCTTGTCGAAACCCGAGGTGACGTTCGACCCAGTGGTGTTCAGGACCGCCAGCCAGGTGAACCGGACGTCCTCGGAGGTGATCGGCGACCCGTCCTCCCACTTCGCCTGCGGGTTCAGCTTGTAGGTGATGGTGAACGGGTTCTGGGTGATGAGCCCGTTGTCCAGGCTCGGCGCTTGGGCCAACACGGGCGACGCGACAGTGTTGTTGACCCGGTCGATCATCATGAGCTTCGGCAGGACCAACTGCGCAGTCACCAGGTGATACCAGGTGGCGAAGTTGCACGAGGTGAGCGGGTGGAGACACTGCGGCCATTGCTCCGCCCCAAACACTGCACTACCGCCTGGCCTCCCTTGCTGCTGCGGCTGTTGCTGTTGACCGCCGCCACCACAGGCGGTAGCCACGATCCCCACGACGGACGCCAGGGCGACCGTGCGGAGCAATGAGCGAAACTTCATACTTCCTCCTTCCCTTCTCGCCTCTTCCGGTCTGCGAGAGGCGAAAGCGTATGACAGTCACGGTCCGTCCGCAATCGGATTGGACAAACCCTTCTCCATCTATACGAACGGGTTCAACCGGGGGGATTGCCAGCCGAGGGATCAGCCCCTCAGCAAAGCAACCAATCGAGGCATGATCTCGGGCCCCTTCATGAGCCCCAGCGCCCCCCCTCGGGCCGCCCCTTCCCCGAACGAGGTGGACGCGTCCGACCGCACGCCTGGCCCGGTGACCAGCAGGGGGACGGGATCCGCCGTGTGGGCCTTCCGCACGCAGGAGGTGGAGTGGTCGGCCGTAACCGCCAGAAGCGTCCTGGTCCGGTCCATGCGCGGGAGGAGCTCGGCGAAGAAGGCAGCGTCGATGTCGTCGATGACCTGGCGTTTCTCTTCCGCGCGGCCGTCGTGGGCGGGGATGTCCGGCCCCTTGATGTGGATGTAGATGGCGTCGTAGCCGTCGAGCGCCTCGGCGGCCAACGCAGCCCAGGCCGAGTACTGCTCCTGCCTGGAGGCCATGGTCGGTGCGTCCACGGGTGCCATACCGAGCACGAGGGCAATGCCCCGTTCGACCGGCATCTCCACGAAGCAGCCCCATTCAGGGCCGAACCGCTCCTTGATGGGGGTCAGCTCTGGGATGTGGTCTCCTCCGTCTCGTGTCAGCACGAGGTTGGCGACAAGCCTGCCCTGGTCGCGCCGCCGTCGGTTCACCTCAGACGCATCGAGGATGCGGGCTGCCCCTTCGACGAAGGCGTTCGTGATGGCCGCGGCACGGCGCGCTTCATCCGTGGTGTCGAGAGGCTCCGCGGTGGCCACGCGGTCCTCGAACGTCTCCAGGGCGACGCCCAGCGCTCCCTGCTTCGCGTACGCCGGATCCGTGTTCGTCACGTTCGCGGACAGGACGCCTTCATCCGGCCGCAGGACCAACGCTCCCCGGTGTTCGACCGTGGCGCGAAGCTCGAAGGTCGCTCCGGGAAGCCGAAGGGAGCCGTTGACCTCCTTGGCCAGCGCCTCCGCGTCCTCGCTGGGAAGGTCCCGACCGACCCTTCGGTCCATGATGGCACCCCCCTCCTGCGTGGCGAAGTTGACGCGGTAGGCGAGGTCCCCGTTCCGAAAATCCATGCCGGATCCCAGCGCCTCCAGCACTCCGCGTCCCGGGTGCTCGTGACGAGGGTCGTATCCGAGGATGGCGAAGACGGCGATGTCTGACTCCGGCGCGACGTCCTCGCCCACGGTGTGCACGAGTCCGAGCGCGCCCTTTTCGGCCAGTGAGTCCAGCGTCGGCGTCCGGGCCGCTTCGAGCGGCGTCTTTCCATCGAATTCAGGGAGCGGGTCGTCGCCGAGCCCGTCCAGGCAGACATACAGGAGCTGGTTCACCGGTATTTCACGATCAGGGCGAACTCCTCCGGATCCAGGCTTGCTCCCCCGACCAGCGCGCCGTCGATCTCCGGGTGCGCCATGAAGTCGCGGATGTTCCCCGGCTTCACGCTGCCTCCATACTGGACTCGGACGGTCTGACCAACGACCGCGGAGACTTGCGAAGCGATCGTTTCCCGGATGAGCCGAACGACCTCTCCGGCGTCGGCCGGGTTCGCGTTCCGGCCGGTCCCGATGGCCCACACCGGCTCATACGCGATCACTGTCGAGGCCACCTGCTCCTCGGTGAGCCCGCCCAATCCGAGCTTCACCTGCGTCACGACCCGCTCCTCGGTACGGCCGGCGTCCCGTTCTTCCAGCGTTTCACCCACGCAGAGAATCGGACGCATACCGTTCGCCACGACGGCCTTTGCTTTCCTCGCGACCGTTTGGTCTGTCTCGCCGAACAGCTGGCGCCGCTCGGAATGACCCACGATGACGTAGCGACATTTCAAAGCGGCCAGCATCTCTGAGGAGATCTCGCCGGTGAAGGCACCCTTTGTTTCCGAGTGCACGTTCTGAGCGCCCAGGCCGTACGGGAGGCGATCTGCCTCGAACAGCGTCTGAAGGCTTCGAAGTGAGGTGAACGGCGGGCAGATCACCACCTCGACCCGATCGGTGTCTTTCTGATCGAGCAGGTACGAAAGCTTCTGGACGGCCTGAATGGCCTCCAGGTGCGTCTTGTGCATTTTCCAGTTTGCCGCCATGATCGGCCGCCGGTCGTGCGCGGCGGCGCTCACGGGGTTGGTTCCATCAAAACTGCGATCCCGGGCAGTTCCTTGCCCTCCAGGAACTCCAACGACGCACCGCCGCCGGTCGACAGGTGATCCACAGAATCAACGAGGTCGAACTTCGCGAGCGCGGCGATGCTGTCGCCGCCACCGACCACGGAGTAGGCGCTCGCTCCGGCGACGGCGTGGGCGACGCCTCGGGTTCCCGCAGAGAACGGTTCGAGCTCGAACATGCCCATCGGGCCGTTCCAGAGGATGGTCTTCGCGTCGGCGATGGTCCGGGCAAACTCCTCCACGGTGCGGGGACCGATGTCGAGCCCCATTCGGTCTCGTGGAATCTCGTCGGCTCTCACCGTCTCTTTGGTGGCGTCGCCCCGCGGCTCTTCGGCCACCACGACGTCTTCGGGCAGCTGAATGAGGACGCCGCGTTGTTCGGCCGACTGCACCGCCGCCCTCACGTCATTGAAGCGATCCGACTCGGTCAGCGAGCGACCGACCGATGCGCCGCCCGCCGCCAGAAACGTGAATGCCATTGCCCCTCCGACCAGCAGGGCGTCGACCCGCTCCACCAGCGAATTGACGATGGCCAGCTTGTCCGAGACCTTGGCGCCGCCCAGGATGGCCACGAACGGTTCGTCGGCTCCGTCGAGCAGCCGAGATAGCACCTCGACCTCTCGCTGCATGAGCCGCCCCGCGGCGGATGGCAGGCGCTCCGCCACGCCGACCACGGACGCGTGCGCACGGTGGGCCGCTCCGAACGCGTCATCGACGTACGCCTGTGCCAGCGACGCGAGCTCCTCTGCGAACGCCGGATCGTTCGCTTCCTCCCGAGGGTCGAACCGCAGGTTCTCGAGCAACGTGACGGTTCCGGGAGCCGCATCGCGAACGGCTGTCTTCACCGACGGCCCGGTCACCTCGTCCAGCTTCACAACCTGGCGGTCGAGGACCTCGCCCAACCGTTTCGCCACCGGACCGAGTCGCAGGGAATCGACGGGCTTCCCCTTCGGCCGTCCGAGGTGCGAACAGACCACCAGGGTGGCGCCCCTGTCCAGCAGTTCGCGGAGCGTGGGCGCCGTCGCACGGATCCGAAGGTCGTCCGTGATCTGCCCGTCCTCCAGAGGAACGTTGAGGTCGCAGCGGACTAGGATGCGTTTGCCGGAAAGAGGGTCGAGGTCCTCGACCGTCCTGAGGCGCCGGCGGGTCAAAGCCGCGCTACAGACGGGATCCGACCAGCTGGACCAGCTCGACCAGCCGGTTGGAGTAACCCCATTCGTTGTCGTACCAGCCGATCACCTTCACCAGGTTCCCGATCGCCATGGTGGACAGCGAGTCGAAGGTGCACGAGTACGGACTTCCCACGATGTCGCTGGAAACAATTGGGTCGTCGGTGTACGCGAGGATTCCCTTCAGGGATCCGTTCTCCGAGGCCTCCCGGAACGCGTCGTTGACCTCTTCCTTTGTCGCTTCACGCTTCAGGACGCACACCAGGTCGGTGACGGAGCCGTCCGGGACGGGAACCCGGAGCGCGAACCCGTCCATCTTGCCCTTTAGCTCCGGCAGTGCCAGCGAACTTGCCTTCGCCGCGCCCGTGCTCGACGGAACGATGTTGATGGCCGCGGCCCGGGCCCGCCGAAGGTCCTTGTGCGGCAGGTCGAGAAGGTTCTGGTCGTTCGTGTAAGCATGCACGGTCGTCATGAACCCCTGCTCGATCCCGAACGCGTCCCCGAGGACCTTCGCCATCGGTACGACGCAGTTCGTCGTGCATGACGCGTTCGAGATGACGTTGTGCTCGGTGGCGTCGTACTGCTCGTCGTTCACCCCGAGGACGATGGTGATGTCCTCGCCCTTGGCCGGCGCGCTGATGATGACCTTCTGCGCCCCCGCCTCGATGTGCTTGCGGGCCTTCTCCGCCTCGGTGAACAGCCCGGTGGATTCGACGACCACCTCCGCCTCGACTTTCTTCCACGGAAGGTTCGCGGGGTCACGTTCCGAGAAGACCTGAAGGCGCTCCCCGTCGACGAGGATCCCGTCGCCGTCCGCCTCGACCGGCAGCTTGAACTGGCCGAGCACGGAGTCGTACTTCAGGAGATGGGCGAGGGTCTTGGGGTCGGTGATGTCGTTCACGCCCACGAAGTCGATGTCGGCGCCTCGCTCCTTCGCCGCTCGGAACAGATTCCGGCCGATTCGTCCGAACCCGTTGATGCCGACCTTTACCGTCATGGCTGTTCCTCCTAGAGGCTCGTTGGCACGCAGGGAGTCTCTTTCAATCCTAGTCGCTGCGGTTTCCTCACTCCCGGTCCAGGTCGCGGTGCTCGACAGCCACCGAATGCCCGCGCTTCCTGAAGTACTCGGCGAGGTCCTCTGCCACCACGGCGGAGCGGTGCTTCCCACCGGTGCACCCCACCGCGATGGTGAGATAGGACTTTCCTTCCATCACGTACCCGGGGACGACCTGATCCAACAGCTCGTACAGCTTTCGAATGAACTCCTCATACCCCGGCTGACGCGTTACGTACGACCGGACCTTTGGGTTCGTTCCGGGAAGAGGACGAAGCGGTTCCACCCAGTGAGGATTGGGGAGGAACCGCACGTCGAAAACGAGGTCGGCGTCTCGCGGCAGGCCGTGCTTGTAGCCGAACGACACGAGCGACACCTGAAGGGCTTCTTCCGCCTTCGATTTCGCGAAGATGTCCCGAACCCGGTCTCGCAGCTCGTGCGGCGACATCCCGGACGTGTCGATGATCAGATCCGCGTCCTCTTTCAGCGAGCGCATCCTGAGCCGCTCCTTGCGAATCCCCTCCACAATACGGTCGCCCGGAGCCAGGGGATGGCGCCGACGAGTGGCTTCGAACCGCTTGACCAGGTCATCGTCGGACGCGTCGAGAAAGAGGATCCGATACGGAACATGCAGGTCCTTCAGGTCCTGGAGGCCTCTGGATAGCTCATTGAAGAAGACGCCTCCGCGGACGTCGGCCACGATGGCGATCCGCGCGGGGTTCCCGGACGCCGTGGCGAGCTCGGCCATCTTCCCGATCAGCGCCGGAGGGAGGTTGTCGACGACGAAGTAGCCTAGGTCCTCGAAGCACTTCGCCGCCTCCGATCGTCCGGCACCGGACAGTCCGGTGATGATGGTGAAGTCAAGTGCCTCGACTTCTTCTCGCCGGCGGGGATCCTTTGCGGGTCTGACGGCGCTGGCCATCAGCCGCCCCTCCCCACGCCGGCGACCACCGGCTCCGGCGGCGTCTCGTTCGCCGACTGAACCCCATGGAGGCGGTCGTAGATGGTTCGAGCCAGGGCCGGCCCAACGCCGGGGGTCGCTTCGAGCTCTTCAATCGAGGCGCTCCGAAGGCGGGTCAGTGAACCGAACCGGCGGAGCAACGCCTTCTTCCTGGTCTCACCGACGCCTGGAACGTCGTCCAGCGGTGAATGCAGCGCCCGCTTCGTCCGCTTTCCTCGGTGATACGTCACGGCAAAGCGGTGCGCCTCGTCGCGGATGTGCTGGAGGACGAACAATGCCTCCGACCCCCGGGCGATCTGAAGCGGTTCGGGCTGCCCTGGCAGATACACCTCCTCCAGTCGCTTCGCCAGGCCGACGACCGGAATCGACAGCCCATGCTCGGAGAGCACGCGTTCGGCGACGGACAGCTGCCCCCTTCCGCCGTCGACCACGATCAAGGCAGGCGGATAGGCAAAGCGGCCGGGCCGCTTGCGTTTGCCGTTCGATTCCGCGGCAGGCTCCGAGACCAGCCGGGCGAACCGCCTGCGGAGCACTTCCTCCATGCTGGCGAAGTCGTCCTGACCCGGTACCCCCTTGATCTCGAACCGTCGGTAATCGCTTCGCTTTGGAAGACCGTCCTCGAAAACCACCATGGATCCGACCTTGTCCGTCGGACCAAGGTTCGAAATGTCGTAGGCCTCGATGCGAAGCGGGGCGATGGGGAGCCCGAGGACTTCACCGAGCTCGGACAGGGCTCGGGACCGTGCGGCGAAGTCAGATGCGCGCTTCAGCTTGTGTCGTGCAAATGCCTCCTTCGCGTTGTGATTCGCGACCTGGAGCAACCGCCGGCCGTCCCCGCGTGCCGGGACCGAGATGCGGACGGAGCTGCCGCGCACCCGAGCGAGCCACTGCTCGAGGACCTTCTGCTCGGAGGGCCAGACCGCGACGAGCACCCGCGGGGGGACTTCCTCGCGGTCCATGTACAGCTCACGGAGGAACGACGACATGAGCTGTGGAGCGTCGATGGCTTCGACCTTGTCGACGACCCACCCTCGCCTCCCCATCATGCGGCCGCGACGGACAAAGAAGACCTGGAAGGCGGCTTCGAGGTCGTCCTCTTCCATGCCGACCACATCGAGGTCGTCCGACCGCCCGAGGACCATCTCCTGGCTCTCCATCGCTTTTCGGGCCGCGGTCAGCTGGTCTCGGAGCTTCGCGGCCCGTTCGAACTCGAGGACATCGGCGGCCTGCCGCATCTCGGCCTGAAGCTGGGACTGAATCGGCTTGTAGTCCCCAGCGAGGAACGACGACATGTTCTCAACGAGCTGCCGGTACCCGTCCTCGGTAACGCCGGTAACCGCCGGAACGCACGGACCGGCGCAGCGCCCGATGTCGTAGTAGAGGCACGGCCGCCCGGCGCGGGCGCGCTGGTCGAAGAACGCGTTCGAGCAGGTTCGAACCGGAAACACCCTGGTCAACGCGTCGAGCGTTTCGCGGATGGCGTAAGCGTGTCCGTACGGTCCGAAGTAGCGGACGCCCTTGCGCTTTGGGCCTCGAAGCACCCGAGCGCGAGGCCACTTCTCCCCCACGGTCAGCGCCAGGTATGGATACGACTTGTCGTCGCGGTACCGGACGTTGAACCTCGGCCGGTGGGCCTTGATCAGGTTGTATTCGAGCATCAGGGCGTCGACCTCGGTCGATGCAACGATCCACTCGACGGACTGTGCCGCGGCGAGCATGGCTTCGGTCCGGGGATGGACGGGTCGGCTCCAGTACGTCGCGAGCCGCTTCCGGAGGGAGATCGCCTTCCCTACATAGATGACGCGACCGTCTTTGTCCTTGAAGAGATAGGCGCCGGGAGCGTCCGGAATGGAGGAAGAATCAGGACGAAAGACGCTCACCCTTCAATTCTAGGGGCCGGATTTGCGGCTCCGGCAGGCCGGCATGAGCTGGGGCTGCCCCTATGGCTCCGCGGCGACGAGCGTCCCCGTCATCGTGGTGGGGTGAACGTCACAGCGGTAAAAGTACTCACCTGGATCGAGGGCGGGAAGGTCATACGTTGTCTCGGCCGGTCCCGTGATGAGCTCGAAGTCGCTCGGTGCGCCCTCGGGACGAGCCTGCGCCCCCGAGTCGATGTACAGGGACCAGTTGTGCGGCACCTGGGGATCGTCGTTTCGGAACGCGACTGAGAATTCAGTGTTGGCGCCAATGGCCAGACACGTCTCGTCAAAGCCCGACGCCGCCGCCCCGCTCGGTGCGGCGATCTCCAACTCGGTCGCCCCAGCCTCGGGCTGGCACTGCGCATCGGTGGCCGGTGGCGCCTGGCCGGGGCTCGGCCTGCTGGGCGGCTGGGGCGAGAACGCCAGCGCCACCTGCTGCCGACCGGCGGTCGCAACGGCCAGGTCTTCTTCCGCGGTGTCGTACCACGCGAGTGCCACCGACCGCCCATCTCCGGAGACCGAGATGCTGGGGTTGCCGCCTGCCTCGGAGTTAAAGATCGGCTCGGACCTGAACTCTCCTCCACGGTTCGTCGCGAGCTCGATTCGCGCGTTGCGGGTATCAGCCCACGAAACGTAATGAACGCCTTCGTCGTCGAGATCGATCCCGGTGGTCCAACGAGGATCCTCGGGTCCCTGCTGAATGGGGGACGCCTGCGGCGATGGCGACGGTTGCGGAGCAGGTGACTCCTCTTCGGCAGGAGAGCCCTGAGGCGACGGCGACGCTTGGCCCGCCTCCGTCGTGGGTGAAGCGCCAGGGGAAGGTGATTCTTCCGGCGTCGATGTGGGTTGCGGGGATTCAGGGGCCGTCGGCGTGGCCTGAGGCGATGGCTCCGGTGACGGCGGTGTGGGAGTCGTCCTGCCGATGTCGGTCACTTCCCACGGCGCCCCGCCGACCGAGTGGGCGTGTCGAACTGCACCCCTAGAGTCGTAGTAGGCGACGTGCGGGTTGCCGTCCACATCGAGGGCGAGCGAGACTCCGACGCCGCCTTCGCCCGGGACTTGTTCGGTCTGCCATCCACCGCCGGACCGGGTGGCGACGACGGTCCGTCCGTTGTTGCCGAACGCCACGACCGGCTGGTCATTTTCTCCAACGCGCACGGCCGTGGTCCGGGTCCACGGGTTTTCAGAGCCGTTTCCTTGCCCAATGCTTTGGATCGACCAGGACGTCCCGGATCGTGTCGCCGCCCGAACGGTGTTCCCGCTATAAAAGGAGACCCACGGCGTACCGTCACCGCCGAGAGCGATGGAGGCGCCCACGGTGTCCCCATCGACAACTCGCTCTGGTTCGGTGAACGACCCGCCGCTGTCGGTGGCGTAGAACAGTCCTCGAGGAGTGCTCCAGGCCAGGTGGTGCCGGCCCTGTTCGTCCACGACCAGGCCGGTGTGCACCGGCGGTCCGGCCTGGTTCTCGCGGTTCGCGATTCCTGGGGCGTCTCCTTCAGCGGGGCTTGTCTTTTGTGGCGTCACCGACACCCGCTGCCAGACACCCTCGGCGGAAAGGCTGGCCAGCATGACCGCGGGCGGCTGGGGCTGGCCGGGAATCACCGGTGGCGGGATGTCGCCCGCTCTCAGGACGGCCGACAGCAGGATGTACGACACAACAGGGTTCCCTTCGCTATCCAGGGCGACCGAGGGCGCGCGCCCGGCGTCGTTCAGCGAGTCCGGCGTGTAGACCAGGAACCTGCTCTGGGTCGAGAGGGGAATATCGGGTTGCTCCTCTTGCGGAGCGCAGCCAACGACGATGAGCGCCGCGGCCAACAAACCGGCGACGAGCTTCAGCGATGCGGTGGCGCTCGGGAGTCCAGGCAAAGCGGGCCATATTGTAGCGGCGGCCAGGAGCGGGCTCGGTTGCAAAGGCGTCAGGCAGGCGCTCCCATGGGTTCGCGTTCCTCGTGTCGAATACCGAGGATCTCCGAGAGGACCGCTCCGGTGTGCGAGCGTTCCGCTCGAGCAACGTCCTCTGGCGGTCCGGCGGCCACCACCTCGCCTCCGGCCGCGCCTCCTTCGGGGCCGAGGTCGACGATCCAGTCGGCGGTCTTGATCACATCGGGATTGTGCTCGATCACCAGCACGGTGTTGCCCGATGCGACCAAGCGCTCCAAGACCGTGAGAAGCTTCCGCACGTCATCGAAGTGCAGCCCGGTGGTCGGCTCATCCAGGATGTAAAACGTTCGCCCGGTGGCTCGCTTCGACAGCTCTGCACCGAGCTTGACGCGCTGAGCCTCGCCGCCCGACAGGGTCGGCGCCGGCTGTCCTAGTCGGACGTAGCCGAGACCGACGTCGGAGATCGTCTGAAGATGCCGGGCGATGACTGGGATGTTTCGGAAGAAGTCCAGCGCTTCGTCAACGCTCATGCCGAGCACGTCGGCGATCGAGCGGCCCTTGTATTTCACCTCGAGCGTCTCCCGGTTGTACCGCTTGCCCTTACAGACTTCGCAGGTCACGTAGACGTCAGGGAGGAAGTGCATCTCGATCTTGATTTGCCCGTCGCCCATGCAGTTCTCGCAGCGCCCCCCGCGGACGTTGAACGAGAACCGACCCGGCCGATATCCGCGGACCCTCGCTTCGGGAACCTGCGAATACAACCGTCGGATGTAGTCGAACACGCCGATGTAGGTGGCCGGATTCGACCTGGGCGTTCTCCCGATCGGGGACTGATCGATGTTGATGACCTTGTCGATGTCCTCCCAACCGGTGATCCGGCGGTGCTTCCCCGGGACGACCCTGGACCGGTAGATCCGCGCCATCAATGCCCGGTGGAGGATCTCCTCGACGAGCGTCGATTTTCCCGACCCACTCACACCGGTGACGCAGACGAACGTTCCGAGCGGAATGTGCACGTCGATCGACTTGAGGTTGTGCTCCCTGGCGCCTTCGATCCGAAGCCACGGCCCCGAGGGCTTCCTTCTGACCTGCGGAGTGGGAATGGAACGGCGGCCCGAGAGGTACGCGCCGGTAAGGGAACTGGGATCGCGCATGAGGCCTTCGAGGTCGCCCGAGTAGACGATCTCGCCGCCGCGCTCTCCCGCGCCGGGTCCGATGTCGACGACGTGGTCGGCGGCTTCGATGGTGGCCTGGTCGTGTTCCACCACGATGAGGGTGTTCCCGAGGTCACGGAGGCGGATGAGCGTGTTGATCAGACGCCGGTTGTCCCGCTGGTGCAGCCCGATGGAGGGCTCGTCGAGCACGTACAGCACCCCGGTCAGCCCCGAGCCGATCTGTGTGGCGAGCCGGATTCGCTGCGCTTCGCCTCCCGCGAGGGTGGCCGACGCCCGGTCGAGCGTCAGATAGTCGAGCCCCACGTCGACCAGGAACTGAAGCCGCGCCCGAATCTCCCTGAGGATGCGTTCGGCGATCATCTGCTCGCGTTCGGTGAGCTGGAGCGCCGCGATGAACGCCACTTCGTCCTTGATGCACTGTCGGGTCAGCTCCCAGATGTTGAGCCCGCCCACGGTGACCGCCAGCGACTCCGGCTTGAGACGCGCCCCCTTGCACGCCCGGCACGGAACCTCGCGCATGTACTGCTCCATGCGCTCGCGTGCCGTGTCGGTTTCGGCCTCGGCGTGCCGGCGCTCGAGCTTCGGGATGACGCCCTCGAACACGGTCAGGTAGGACCGAAGCCGGCCGAAACGGTTTCGATACGTGACCCGAACCTCTTCGTCCGAGCCATAGAGAATGGCTTCGCGCGTGGCTTTGGGGAGGCGCCGCCACGGGGTCTTGGTCGACGCACCGTAGGCCTCCACGAGCCCCTCCAGGAGGCGGTGCCAGTAGCCGTCTCTCGGTCCGGACCAGGGACCGATGGCGCCTTCGCTGATCGAGAGATCGGAGTTCGAAACCACGAGCTCCGGGTCGACCTCGAGCCGGTTGCCCAGTCCGTCGCACGTCGTGCACGCGCCGTACGGCGAATTGAAGGAGAAGTTCCGCGGCGCAAGCTCGTCGAAGGATAGGCCGTCGTACGTACAGGCCAGCTTCTGACTGAAGTTCACAACTTCCTCGCGGCCATCGGTCTGGACGGCGACGGCCGCCATCCCCTCCGAGAGCTCCAGCGCCGTCTCGATCGAATCAGCCACCCGGCGGCGAATGTCCGACCGCGCCACCAGCCGATCCACGACGACTTCGATGTCGTGCTTGTAGTACCGGTCCAGGCGGATCTTCTCCGAGAGGTCGACCACGCGGCCATCGACTCTGGCTCTGGCGAACCCCTTCCGGCCCAGATCCGTCAGGAGCCGCTCGTATTCGCCCTTTCGTCCGCGGACGATCGGAGCAAGGACCTGGAAGCGAGTTCCCTCGGGGAACTGCATGACCTGGTCGACGATCTGGTCGGGGGTCTGACGTCCGATTGGACGGCCGCACTTCGGACAATGCGGGTGCCCGATCCGCGCGTAGAGGACCCGAAGGTAGTCGTAGATCTCGGTGATGGTTCCGACGGTCGAGCGGGGGTTTCGGGAGGTCGACTTCTGGTCGATCGAGATCGCCGGCGAAAGGCCCTCGATGAAGTCGACGTCCGGTTTCTCCATCTGGCCGAGGAACTGGCGCGCGTAAGCGGAAAGCGATTCCACGTAGCGCCGCTGCCCTTCGGCATAAATGGTGTCAAAGGCCAGCGAACTCTTCCCAGAGCCAGACAAGCCCGTGAACACACTGAGCTTTCCCCGGGGAAGGTCGAGCGTGATGTTCTTCAGGTTGTGCTCACGGGCACCGTGAATTACAAGCCTGTCAGTGCCCACTGAGGGCATTGTAATGGGGACCGCCAATGGGCCAATGGCGCCTACTGGCGACCCCATGCGGCCCGGTAACGGGTACGCTGCTCACATGGCCCTGCGGGAGGATCTCGAGCAGCTGTCGTCGAAAGAGCTGCACGACCGGGCGATGAAGCTGGCCCGGCACCGTCTGGACCTCGGGTTCCTCTGGGAGGTTGCGAAGACAATGCCGGCCGCGGAGGCCGCGGCAGGTGAACTCGACGAGGCCGAGGCTCACGTGGCGGTGGGGAACGTCATCGGCCTGATCGAAGACTTCTTCCAGGCAGATGAAGGCGCGCTGGCCGATGCCCTGAGACCGCTCTACATCGACTACATCGCAAAGCACGACAAGGCGGAGGCATGACGGTGGACTTCGAGAGCTACCGGGACGAGTTCCCAGTGCTGAAACGGAAGGCGTACCTGATAAGTGCGTCGCTGGGGCCGGTATCGCGCCGCGCTCAGACATATCTGCAGGAGTACATCGACGCCTGGGCGACCAAGGGAGCGCCAGACCACGTGTGGATGGAGGACATCTTTCCTCGGATGCGGAACCTCAAGCGGACCTTCGGGACACTGGTTGGAGCGGATCCTGCGGAGCTCGCCATCACGGTGAACGTGTCGCTGGCGGTTTCGGCGGTGCTTTCGTGCGTCGACTTCGGCAAGCGGAAGAAGATCGTCCTATCGGAGCTCGACTTCCCGACGAACGGGCACGTTGCCCTTGCGTACAGACGACGAGGCGCGGAAGTCGTTTTCCTTCGGTCGCCGGACGGTCTGACGATTCCGGTGGATGCCTACCGGGACGCGATCGATGAAGACACCGCATTGGTCCTCATCAATCGAGTGCTGTACCGGAGCAGCGCGCTGCTGGACGCGAAGGAGGTGTGCCGGCTGGCTCGGGAAGCCGGAGCGTGGTCCATGGTCGACGACTTCCATGGTGCCGGTGTCATTCCGGTCGACGTGCACGACCTTGGATGCGACTTCTATACAACCGGTGTCCTGAAGTGGCTGTGCGGCGGCCCGGGGCTCACGTTTCTCTATGCGCGCCGGGACCTGGTTGCGGACCTCGAGCCGTTGGTGACGGGGTGGTTCGCCACGAACGAGCCCTTCTCCTTCGACCTCCAGCACCTGGACTATCACCCCACGGCTCGGCGGCTGGAGCACGGGACGCCCGCAGCGCCGGTCTCGTTCATCGCTCAGGGAGGACTCGACATCATCACCGAGGTGGGCCCCGCTGCGATCCGCGAACGGCAGCAGGACCTGGTGGAGCACGTCATCGGAAGGGCTGACGAGGCCGGTCTGCCCATCCGCTCGCCGAGGGACCGGCAGGGTCGTGGAGGGATTGTCAACGTCGGCGTAGGACCGGAGGCCGCGAAGGTGTGTCACGCCCTGTTGGATCGCGACATCTGCACTGACTACCGGGGCGATGGGATTCGGGTCTCGCCGCACTTCTTCAACACCGAGGAGGACGTGGACCGGCTGTTCGAAGGGTTGCGCGAGATCCTCTGAGCTGAGGTCGAAGCCATGAAGCGCTTCCGCGTTGCGCTGCTTCAAATGACGGCCGTCGGGGCCGACCAGGACGCGAATCTGGCAAAGGGCGAAGAGTTTTGCCGTAAGGCGAAGACGCTGGATACCGACTTGGCGCTATTCCCGGAGATGTGGAACATCGGCTACTCCCCCGCGCCACCGGACGCTGATGGACGGCGGGAATGGCAACGCCAGGCGCTGGGACTGGATGGGTTGTTCGTGAAGCACTTCAGATCGCTGGCCGCGGAGCTCGACCTGGCGATCGCCCTCACGTTCCTCGAAGAGTGGGATCCGGCGCCGCGAAATTCGGTTGCGCTTATTGATCGCCACGGGGAGATCCTGTTCACCTACGCGAAGGTCCATACGTGCGATTTCGATATGGAGGCAGGCATCACGCCCGGCGCCGACTTTTGCGTCGCGGCCCTCGACACTCCCGTTGGACCGGTTCAGGTCGGGACGATGATCTGCTACGACCGTGAATTCCCTGAAGCCGCCAGGATCCTCATGCTGAGGGGGGCCGAAGTGATCCTCGTTCCGAACTCGTGCACGGTGGACGCGAACCGCATTGCGGGTCTGCGGACCCGAGCGTTCGAGAACATGGTCGGGATAGCCATGACGAACTACGCGGCGCCCCAGTGCAATGGACACTCGGCGGCGTTCGATGCGGTTGCCTATACGAAGGACGAGCGACCGCTTGACACCCTAATCGTGGAGGCAGGACCGAGCGAAGGGATCTACCTGGCCGACTTCGATATGGGACGGATCCGCGCCTATCGCGAGCGCGAGACGTGGGGCAACGCGTATCGGAGGCCGAGGTTGTACGGTCCCCTCTCCACTGACGAGGTCCGCCCGCCGTTTATCCGCCCTGACGCCCGCCGCTAGGGCCGAATCCGCGCCTAAGATCCCGCTCGTGCGGATTGCCGTGGTTGGCGCGGGCGGGGTGGGCGGCTACTTCGGGGGTCGCTTGGCACATGCCGGAGAAGATGTTCGGTTCATCGCCCGCGGATCGCACTTGCGCGCACTTCGGGAGAGGGGCCTTCGCGTCCGCAGCGTTCGCGGGGACTTCGAGGTGTCTCCGTTCGCCTCCGACGACCCGAAGGAGCTCGGCCCGTGCGACTACGTGCTGCTCTGCGTGAAGTCGTTCGACACCCTGGAGGCGGCCGAGCAACTCGATCCGCTCCTCGGATCTGACACCGCCGTCGTGTCGCTGCAAAACGGCGTCGACAACGAGGAGGCCGTGGCTGCCCGGATCGGATGGGATCACGTGATGGGCGGCGTTGCGTTCATCTTTTCGACGATCGCCGAACCGGGAGTGATTCAGGACACGGGCGGTCCTGCAAGGGTCGTCATCGGGGAATGGGACGGCCGCATAACCGACCGTGGCACGCGACTCGTCCAGACGATGGTTCGCGCGGGGATCGATGCCGAACTGAGCTCGAACATCCGATCCGTTCTGTGGAACAAGTTCGCCTTTATTTGCGCCCAAGCAGGCATGACCGCGGCGACGCAGCTTCCCATAGGTGACATCAGGGGCGTCCCAGAGGCGTGGTCGATGTTCCGCGAAATCGTTGAGGAGGTCTGCGCGGTAGCGAAGGCGGAGGGCGTCCCGCTGGGGCCGGACGCCGTGGATAGACATGTTCAGTTCGGACAGGGACTGGAGCCGGGTGGTCGGTCATCTCTCTATCACGATCTGGTCAGCGGAAACCGAATGGAGCTTGACGCCCTGCATGGAACTGTCGTCCGGCTTGCCAAGCGCCACGGGATCCCGGTCCCGGCTTCGCTTGACATCTACCGGCTCCTCAAGCCTTGGGCTGTGAAGAACGAGGGCGCTCGAGCGCGAGGTAGCTCATAGCGCAGAACCGGCACCGCCGTGAGCGACTCACCTTCAGTGGTGCGATGATGTGATCGATTTCCAGGTCCTCTCGAGCGTCACATCCCGGGACGATGCATGTGGGATCGCGAGCCTCCAAGGCGGACCGTTGGCAGTGACATCCCTCACAATCAGGCGTCTTTTTTCGGGAATTCTTCGACCCTTTACGGGATGCGACGTCCCGCCCTTACCACCAATTCCACGTCACCCAGCGCACGCAAATCTTCGAGCGCGCTGCGGCGTAGACCTATGAAGTCGGCAGGTTCCCCGGTCATGAGTGGTCGAAACGTGATCGCCTCGAGCACCCGCTCGGCTGAGAGTCCCGCGCGATGAAGGTGCTGTGCTTCGCCGACGTGGATCCCAGCTGGGATTGGGCCGTTGCCTAGATCGGTTCCATACGCCACGTGGCCACCAGCGTGAAGGAATCGCGACAGGTTGTCGACGGCGATCTCAAGCTCTGGCGTGTCCCGGCCGTACGAGTGGATGTCGAGCGTCGAAACGATCCGCATCTTCCGGGCCACCGCCGAGATCAGCTCATCGCTGAGGCGCTCCGACCACGGACAGTGAGCGAACTCGTCCACGCCGGCGTTGACGGCTCGCTCGACTTGTCCTGCCCCCTGTGCGTGTGCCGTGACGATCGTTCCGGCGCGGTGCGCCACGTCGCATACCGCGCGCAGCTCTTCGTCGGTCAGGGTCGGTCCGGCATCGGCATTGAGTGCAACCTTGAGGACCGCGGCGCCGCGATCCAACAAGTTCCTACCCGCCGCGGCAGCCTCTTCGGCGCCTCGCACCTCCAGTCCCGTCCCGCGCGGGGCCCAGCCTGACCGCGTCGGATAACCGCCATCGCACGTGATCATCGGGCCGGCGCACCGAATGAGCGGTCCGTTGAAGGCTGCGCCTTCCGAGGCTTCGCACAGCGGAAAAATCACTTCTGGGGGCCACCCGAGGTCTCGGACTGCCGTGACTCCTCCGGTGATGACCGCCTCAGGATCGGAGAGGCCGATGTGGACGTGCCGGTCAACGACTCCCGGCATGACGAACCCGTCGAACGCAATCTCTTCTTGGGTCTCCAAGGCGTCTTGACTCGGGCCGGCGAAGGTGACCCGACGGTTTTCGATGACGACGGCGACGTCTTCCTGGAGGCGCCCCGGTCCCAGCCATCCGAGCGGCGCTCGAACCGTTAACACCAGATTGCCCGTGTTACCGGACGCCCGCTTCCTTCAGGGCGGAGAGCTCTTTCCGCAGATCCAGCACCTCGTCACGAAGCCGTGCGGCGTACTCGAACCGGAGGTCCCGAGCGGCCTCGTGCATCTCCTCCTCCAGCTGCTGGATGAGGCGCCCGAGCTCGTCCGGCGGGATGTCGTCACGCTGCACTCGCCGCCTTCGCTTGCGGTCAGGTGTTGCGCCTCCCCTTCGGGAACCGTCGCCTTCCAACGCCAGCAGGATGTCCGAGACCTTCTTTCGGACCGTTTGCGGATCGATCCCATGCCGCTGGTTGTACTCGATCTGGATCTTCCGCCGCCTGTTCGTCTCGGAGATCGCTCGCTGCATCGACTCGGTTACGGTGTCGGCGTACATCAGCACTTTCCCTTCGACGTTCCGCGCCGCCCGCCCAATGGTCTGGATCAGCGACGTCTCGCTTCTGAGGAAACCCTCCTTGTCGGCGTCGAGGATCGCCACCAGCGACACTTCCGGTAGGTCCAGGCCCTCCCTGAGCAAATTGATCCCTACCAGCACGTCGAATTCCCCCAACCGCAGATCCCGAAGGATCTCGATCCGCTGGATCGTGTCGATCTCGGAGTGGAGGTACCGAACACGGAGCCCCATCTCGATCAGGTAGTCGGTGAGGTCCTCCGCCATCTTCTTGGTGAGGGTGGTCACCAGGATTCTCTGCCCGGCCTCTGCCCGCTTCCGAACCTCCTCGATCAGGTCGTCAACCTGACCCTTGGTCGGCCTTACCTCCACTTCAGGGTCGATCAGCCCGGTCGGCCGGACAATCTGCTCCACGACCTGCTTGCTCACCTGGAGCTCGTACGGACCCGGCGTGGCCGACATGAACACCACCTGGTTCACTCGCTCGATGAACTCGTCGAACTGCAAGGGCCGGTTATCCACGGCCGAGGGCAGTCGGAAGCCGTAGTCGACCAGCGTCCGCTTCCGAGACATGTCGCCCTCGTACATCCCGTGCAGCTGCGGCACGGTGACGTGGCTCTCGTCCAGAACCACCAGGTAATCGTCCGGGAAGTAGTCGAGCAGCGTGTACGGTGGGGACCCCGGCGCACGGCCGTCGATGTGGCGTGAATAGTTCTCAATGCCGCTGCAGAACCCGACTTCACGGAGCATCTCCAGGTCGTAGTTGGTTCGCATGCGGAGACGCTGTGCCTCCAGCAGCTTCCCCTGCCGGTCGAGTTCGGCGAGACGCTGTTCGAGCTCCCGCTCGATCCCCTTGATGGCCCGGCGCATTCGGTCCTCCGATGCGACGTAATGCGTCGCCGGGTAGACCCAGATCTCGCCCAGCTCCTTCAGGATCTCGCCGGTCACCGGGTCCATTCGCAGGATGCGGTCAACGGTGTCGCCCCACAGTTCGATGCGCACGATGGTCTCGTCGTACGCCGGGAACACCTCGATGGTGTCGCCTCGGACTCGGAACTTTCCCCGAGTCAGGTTCTGGGTGGTCCGCTGGTACTGGATGTCCACCAGCCGTCTCACGGCGAAGTCCCGGTCGACCTGAACTCCTTGATGCACGCGAAGGACCTGCCCCATGTACTCCTCGGGTGTTCCCAGACCGTAGATGCAGGAGACCGACGCCACGATGATGACGTCCCTCCGGCTGAGCAACGCCGCGGTCGCCGAATGCCTGAGCCGCTCGATCTCGTCGTTGATCGAGGAATCCTTTTCGATGTATGTGTCGGTCTGCGGGACGTACGCTTCGGGCTGGTAGTAGTCGTAGTAGGAGACGAAGTACTCCACGGCGTTCTCGGGGAAGAACTCCCGGAACTCGTTCGCGAGCTGGGCCCCCAGCGACTTGTTCGGCGCGATGACCAGCGTCGGCTTCTCCACCCGCGCGATGGTGTGGGCGATGGTGAACGTCTTTCCGGTGCCCGTTACTCCCAGCAGCGTTTGGTAGTCGTCGCCGCGCCGGACGCCATCCGCCAGCCGGTCGATCGCCTGCGGCTGGTCTCCGGCGGGTTCGAACTCGGAAATGACCTTAAAGGGGGGCACCAGGCGATGGTATCGCCACGGCCCTCAGATCAGAGGACCAGCGTGCAGTTCTCGCATTCGAACGTGCCGCGGCGTACCTCGGCGGCGTGCCCTCCGCACCGGGGACACCGCCGGCAGCGCCCACCCGCCGAACAGTGAGCCGGGTCGGTGGTCGTCCCCGCCTCGTCCCAGGTCGTCGTGCCCTCCTGCGGCCGCGGGACCTGGATGGAGAGCAGGAACAGTGGTTCGTCGTGCGATCGAAACCCGTGGGGATGCGCCGCGGCCCGTCCCACGATGGATCCGGGCGCCAGCGGAACGGGCCCATGGATCAGCGCCTCGCCGGTTCCGTCCAGGACGACCGTCCATTCCTCCGAGTCCGGATGGGTGTGGGCGTAGGCGGTCTGGTGCGGCGACAAAGCCTGGATCGAGAAATAGAACCCAGCACCCTGCGAGATGGGAACGCGCCGAAAACCGGAGGGGCAGAGCTGGACGAGCTCGCCGGCGGCCGCTCGAAAGACCCCCAGGTTGTCCAGGACCTCGTCGAGATGGCCGATCCCGCGCATCAGTCGTTCCCGACATAGCGGCGGATCACCTTCCAGACCACCGGAAGAACGCCGGCCGCTATCAGCAGCTTGAGGGTGTCCCCGATCACGAACGGATAGAGGCCGAGTTCGAGCCCCTTGGCCAACGGAACATCGACGGCGGCAATGAGCCAGGGAACTCCCACGGCGTAGATGACAACCTCGCCGAGGAACATGGCGCCGATCGAGCTCCGGATCGAGCGATCCCACCCCTGGCGGGAGAGCCATCCGACGAGGGTCGCCGCCAGGACGAATCCCCACAGGTACCCGCCGGTGGCGGACGCTGCTCCGAGAACCGAGACGCCGCTTTCACCTCCAGCGAAGAACGGGAGGCCGATCGCTCCTTCCAATAGATAGAGGCCGACCGAAGCCGTCCCGAGAAGCGGCCCGAGTGATGCTCCGACCAACAACACGCCGAGCGTCTGGCCCGTGATCGGCACGGGGGTAAACGGCAATCGGATTGAGACCTGGGCCAGCCCGGCGATCACCAATCTTCCTGTCACCAGCGACGCAACGGCGAAGACCGCGCGAAACCGAGTGGCCCTTCCGACGACGAGCGAGTCCGCCATGGTGCTCATGATTGGCTCCTTTTTATAGCCGACCGGCCTCGATGATTCGCTGCAAGAACTGACGCGTCCGCGGGTTCTGCGGATCGCTGAAGATTTGCTCGGGTGGTCCTTCCTCCAGGATCACCCCTCTGTCCAGGAAGCAGACCCGGTTCGCGATCTCCCGTGCGAATCCCATCTCGTGCGTGACGATCACCAGCGTCATACCGACCCTTGCCAGATCGCGGATGACGTTGAGTACTTCCGCAATGAGCTCGGGGTCGAGCGCGCTGGTGATCTCGTCCAGCAGCATGATGTCGGGGTTCATCGCCAACGCCCTGACGATCGCGGCCCGCTGTTGCTGGCCACCCGACAGTCGGTCCGGATATTCGTCCCGCTTGTCCGCGAGTCCGAACCGGTTGAGCAGGTCGGTGGCTTCCGACTCAGCGTCTCTTCTCGACTTCTTCAAGACCTCCATCGGAGCGAGCGTGATGTTCCGCAGGACGCTCATGTGCGGGAAGAGGTTGAACGACTGAAACACGATGCCGATGTGACGCCGGATGCGGTTGACGTCCACGCCCTCAGCCGTGATCTCCTCGCCTTCGACGAAGATCCGCCCCCGGTCGATGGGTTCCAGGAGATTGATGCATCGAAGGAGCGTTGACTTGCCGGACCCGGAGGCCCCGATCAGACAGACCACCTCATGGTCCGCGATCGAGAGATTGATCCCGTCCAGGACGACCAGCTCTCCGAAGGACTTCCGAAGGTCCTCGATCCGGACGGCTTCACCGTTCCGGGAGGTCGACGTGTTGGGGTCAGTCACCGGACCCCGCGCGCCTGTCGTTTTCGACGGTCCCGCTCGATCAGGTAGTCGGTGAACCGTGCGAGGGGAATCGTCATGAGGACGAACAGGATCGCGGCCACGACGTGCCCGGCGAAGTTGAAGTACCGGGATGCGTAGGACTGAGCCGACCGGACGCCTTCGACCAGTCCGATGATCGCCACGAGCGCTGTGTCCTTTTGGAGACCGATGAAATCGTTCAGCAGCGGCGGGACGACCCTCCGAACGGCCTGCGGCAACACCACGTAGCGCAGCGATTGCCACCGCGAGAGACCAAGTGAACGCGCCGCCGCGGTCTGGCTGACGTGTATGGATTCGATGCCCGCGCGGTACACCTCCGCGACGTAGGCCGAATACACCAGCACCAGGGCGACCACCCCGTACGTGAACTGTGACTGTGTCGAGATCACTTCAAGTTGAAGAGCGGGAAGCCCGAACCCCACCAAAAACAGCACGAGAATCAAAGGCGTCCCCCGGAACAGATCAACGTACCCGATGGCGAGTGCGCGGAAGGGGAAGAACACCGGCCCGGGAATACCACGAATGACCGCGATGAACAGCGCGAGCACCAGGATGATGACCTCGGCCGTCAACATGAGCCTGATGTTGGTGACGAACCCGGCCGCGACGGAGGGCGTGAACTCGCTTCCGACCAGGGCTCGTTTCAGATGTTCGGGCTGGAAGAAGGACTCTCGGATCTGAGCAGATCCCGGTGAGGTGAGGAAGATCGCCAGCACGGCGCCCAGCAACAGCACCGTGCTGGCCACGGAGATAGCGAGATTTCGACCTCGCCAAGCCCGCGCCTTCCGAGCCGGCGCCGGGCGACGGGGCGGAGCCTCGGCCTCCTCGAGCAGGAACTGGTGCGTGCTGGGGCCCGAGTCCCCGCCCGTCCCCACGCTAGGGCTCCCTATTCGCTATCGGATCTCTTGCAGCCCGGTGGTGCCTGGGATCCACCTGTCCTGGATCCGCGTGAGGAACCCGTCCGCCTTCATCGCGTTGATCGCCTGATCAACGCAGCGCTTCAGCCGGCTTCCCTTCTCGAAGGCAAGCCCGTAGTTTTCGTTTGTCCGGAAGAAGCCGACGATCTCGAGCTGCACGGTCTTCGACTCGCTGACGATGCCCGAGGCGATCGGGAGGTCGATGACCTGCCCGTCGATCGTCCCGGACTTGACCGCCTGGGCCGCGTCGGCCGTGGTGTCGAACTCGCTGGGGTCCTCGTCCGGCTTGATCTTCTGCTTGATGAAGTCCGTTCCCGTCGTGCCGGCCTCGCCGCCGAGCCTGTACTGCTTCAGCTCGGCGATGGTCGTCGCGTTCGCGATCGGCTTGCCGGCCTGAACCACAAGCGACTGGTCGGCCTGGAGATACGGGACGCTGAAGTCCACCGCCTGCTCCCGCTCAGGGGTGATGGTCATCTGGCTCACCCCGAAGTCCCACTGCTTCGGACCGGGTGCGAAGAGCGAGTCGAACGCCGTGTGCTTCCAGACCACCCGAGTTCCGAGCCGGCGCCCGATCTCGTTCACCAGGTCCGCCTCGAAGCCGGTGGGCGGCGGGTCTACCCCCTTACCGATGAGGAACGGTGGGTAGTTGAGAAGCTCCGCGCCGACCGTCAGCTGCCCTGCCGTCTTCAGTGGCGGCGGGTCGCACGGGTTCGCGCCCTGCCCTCCCGTCGTCTCTGGCGTCGTCTCCTGACAAGCCGTCAAGACCACGGCCAGCAGGACCGTCATGGAGAGGCTGAAAAGCGATCGTTTCATCGCCATTCCTCCTGGGTGTGCTTCCGACTTGAGCTGTACGAACAGCCGGAGCGTACCGCATCTGCGCTCCTCACGTGTAGGAGACGGTACTTAGCGGCGGGGTTCCCATGAGAAGAACCGGGCCGCCAGCAGGACGCCCACCAAGCCCCAGATGCCGATGATCAACAGGTCTGCGCCGCGGAACCCGTTTCCGACTGGCGAGAAGTACGCAGCCTTCATCGCTTGGGAGAAGTGATAGACCGGAAAGAACTCGGCCACAGTGACGTACCACGCGTCCGGGTCCTGGATCGGGATGAAGATGTCGGACAGGAACAACAGCGGAAGGATCGAGAAGTTCACCACCGCCGGCGCCGCATCGGCGTTGGGCACGGCGGCCGTTATCGCCAGGCCGAGCGCGGAGAACGTTGCGGCCCCGACGGCGACCGTCACCAGAAACGCCGGGAGCGTTCGTGTGGGGATCTCGGCGTCGTAGAACGCCGACCCAAACAAGGCGACCGCTGCAACCAATACGAACGCGCCCAGAACGGCATACACGACGCGACCGAACAGGAACGCCCACGCGGGCAAGGGCGTTCCACGCGTCCGCTTCAGGGCGCCGCTGTCCCGGAGGAACGTCATGCTGATAGCGAGGTTCGTGTACGTCGCGTTGATGATTGAAAACGCCGCGATGGCGGCGACGTAGAAGGTCGAGGTGCTGATTTCCTTCCCGAAGACCCGAACCGTGGAGTTCCCGAACAGAGAGGTGAAGATCACCAGGAACATCAGCGGGAAGGCAACGGTGAACCCTGCCGCGGCAGGGTTCCGCCAGAAGCTCTTGTTCGTGTACCGGACCTGCCGGAACGCCAACGCGACGTCGTTCATTCAGTGCCCGCCTCGCCCTGGGTGAGCTCGAGGTAGACGTCTTCAAGTGACGGCCGGGTGACGTCGAGGCCTTCCAGCGCGATCCGTTTTTGAATGGCCCACGACGTGAGTTCGTGAAGCGTCCGCGTCGGATCGCTCGTCCGAATGAGGACGGTGGCGTCTGTACGGTGAGCCGTCGCCGACAGCGCGGAAGGCAGCTCCAGGTCGGCGGCAACGCGAAACCGGATCATCGTGCTGAGATCCTGGCGGCCACCCAAGGTTGCGGGGGGACCCTGGGCCACGATCTTTCCGCGAGTGATGATCGCGACTTGGCGCGCCAGATATTGCGCCTCGTCCATGTAGTGGGTGGTGAGAAAGATCGTCTTGCCCAGCGAGGCGAGGTTCCTGACCACTTCCCACGCGTTGCGTCGGGCGGACGGGTCGAATCCGGTGGTCGGCTCATCCAGAAACAGCAACGCCGGGTCTCCCGCCAACGCGATCGCCATGTCGAGACGCCGTTGCTGGCCGCCGGAGAGCTTGATCACCCGGCTGTCGCCCTTCTCCCGGAGCCCGACGACTTCGAGGACCTCGTTCACCGGACGGGGGTTCGGGTAGTAGCGCCGGTAGAGCTCGATCGTCTCGGCCACCGTAAGGTATGGGTCGACGCCGGTGGACTGAAGGACGATCCCGATCTGCTCCTTGAACCGCCGTTCCGCCCTTGCAGGATCGAACCCCAGTACCGCGACCCGGCCTCCATCGCGTCGCCGGTAGCCCTCGAGGATCTCGACGGTTGTGGTCTTTCCGGCGCCGTTCGGGCCAAGCAGCGCGAAGACCTGCCCCGCGTCCACCGTCAGGTCGATGCCGTCCACGGCGCTTACCTCGCCGTACGACTTTCGAAGGCCTTCAACCTCGATGGCGGGGCTCATGCGGTGAAGTGTTGCAGGGGCAGCGCGGCTCGACCAACGAGCTACAGCGGCTTCCTCCCGGCGAACCCGGAATCGGGACCGTGCCAGTACGCGACACGATCCTCCCCGAGCCGCCAGCACAGGAAGATTTCCTCGCCGCCTCGTCGAGCCGGGAAGTCCACCAGTCCGCTCTCCGGATCGCGCAGCAGGATGTCCTGTTGGTTGAGTGCTTCGATTTCCCGACGCAGTGATTGCAGAGCCTCCCAGAACTCTCGCCCCTGCTCGCCTCCACCGTCGAGCGGCGCTGTCTTACGAATTCGCTCGCCACCCGACAGAATGACCTGGCGAGCCTGGCGGATGTTCTGGAGCGCGGTTCGAAGCGACGGGAGAAGGGCGTTTGCTTCCTCGGCCGTGTACTCCCTTGCCATGGTCAGGCAGGCACGCCGATCAGCGGCGGGAGATCCTCCAGCGTGGTGATTCGCGGTCCCCGATGATCGGGGAAGCGATCGCGACGGTCGATGAGGACGCCCAACATCCCGATCGACTGCGCCGGCTCGATGTCGAAGTATGGGTGGTCACCGACGTAGACCGATGCGTCGGGCTCGGCGTTCATTCGATCGAGAGCCAGCTTGAACAGGCGGGTGTCCGGTTTCTCGTACCCCTCGACCCCCGAGATGACCTGGATCTCGAAGAACCCGCTGACTCCGAGCGATTCCAGGAGCCGCTCCAGCCATTCCTCGAAGTTCGATACCAGTCCGAGCTTGAAACCATCCCCGCGGAGACGCTCCAGGGTGGGCACGGCATCGTCGAAGAGGCGATAGTTCGAGAGGTCGGTGAAGGTTCGATACAGCGCCTGTGCCAGTCCATCGCCGAAGGGAAGTCCCATCGCCGCCAGCAGCGACCGGTAGATCGAGGCCCAGAACTCTCGCGATCGCTCCGCCGACGTCGACCACAGCTCGCCGCCTCGGGCCGCCTCCATGAAGCGATCCGAAACCACGAAGATCTTCTCCCGAACCATTTCCGGATCGGCCTCGTACCCCTCCTGGCGGAGGACCTGGACGAGCAGCTCCGGAAACGAAGGATGCGGATGAACGAGCGTCTCGCCCGCGTCGAAGAAGACCGCTCGATAGGACATGTCGGTCGATGATATCGACGCGAAATCAGCCGCCGGTGCTCTTTGCCCGTGCAGCTTCGGCCAGCTTTTCCCACACGGCGTCGACGGCCTTCTCGAGCTCTTCGATCGTTCCGTCGTTACGAATGACGAAGTCGGCCAGGCGTTCTTTCTCGGTCGTGGGGGCCTGAGCGCGCATACGCGCTCTGGCCGCCTCCTCGGTCATCCCGCGATCCTTCACCACCCTGGCCACCTGGGCTTCCTCCGCGGCCGTGACCACGACGATCGCGTCGCACGCGCTGGCGAAACCGGTCTCGACGATGAGAGGCGCATCGAAGACGACGATGCTGTTGGTGTCGCGATAGTCCTCCAGCGCGTCACTGAGAGAGCGGAACACCTCGGGGTGCGTGATCGACTCCAAGGCGATACGTGCCTCGTCATCCGCGAAAACCCGCCGCGCGAGCGCTTTTCGGTCGACCTCGCCATCCGCACCGATGATCTCGGGGCCGAAGAGCTCGGTCACCTTGGTGTAGCCGGGCGTCCCGGGAAGGAGTGCCTGTCGAGCGAGGACGTCGGCGTCGATGACGACGGCCCCTCGTCGGGCGAGCATCCGCGCGATAGTGGACTTGCCGGCTCCCATTCCTCCGGTCAATCCAACGAGAAGCATGCCGCGATGGTAGCGACGCGGTTGAAGCACACGAGCGCTGAGGAGAGAATCGCGTCGCGTTGAAGCGAGAGGTCTGAGGGCGGAATCGATGACGCGACTGGAATTCGATGTGGAGACATCCGCGCCGCCGGAGCGGGTCATCGCTGCGCTGACGGACTTCTCCGACCGCAGGCCGGATGTCTGGCCGGGCCTCAGCCGCGAGTGGTACGAGGTGTACTCGGTCGAAGAGACGACGGCTGAGATCAGAGAAGGGACGGGCAGCAAGCTTTTCCCGGTGTGGGCCAGGGAACGCTACGACTGGTCCACGCCCGGTGTCGTGACGTGGACAGTTCAGGAGAGCGGGTTCGCCAAACCGGGCAGCTTCGTCTCGGCGAGAGTCGACCCGAGGACCGGCGGTGGGAGCAGGATCCACGTCACCTGGCAACGTGAGCCGATCACACGGATGGCGCGACTTGTCGTGTGGTTCGTCAAGGCAACCAAGGGCAAGCCCGTCGAGTCCTCATTGAGGAAGGGCCTCCGGAACTTGGAACGGGAAGTGGCGCGGGGGGGCTAGCCCCGACCCTCTCGGCGCTTCAACTCTTCCACGATCGACTCAAGCGAAACGTCCGCTTCCTCCGCTGCCTCCGCTTCAGAGGACACCTCGGCTTCCGGCACCACGTGCATGGCGGTATCTTCGGGAGCGGCCGGCTCCGGCTCGATGTAGGTCTCGAAGAGCTCCTGTCCCGACTCGTCCGCGCGAGCCTCAGCTTCGTCGACCGCCTCACGGGCCTCCGTTGAGAGCTCCGGTACCTGCTCTTCGATCAGTCGCTCCGTAGGCTCCGCCTCGATCTCCGCCTCGCCGAGCTCTTCTTGCTCGTCGGCCACCCGTCGCATGGAAAGGCTGATCCTGCGTCGAGGGGGGTCGACGTCGACGACCTTCACCCGAACCTGGTCCCCTACCTGGACGACCTGCTCGGGCGATTCGACGTGCTGCTCCGACAGCTCGGAGATGTGAACCAGACCCTCGATGCCGTCCCCGAGGCGCACGAACGCGCCGAACGGAACAAGCTTGGTGACCGCTCCCTGGATGATCTCGCCGGTTTCGTGCTTTCGCTCGAACTCTCGCCACGGGTCTTCCTGGGTCGCCTTCAGCGACAGCGAGACGCGTTCTCGCTCGAGGTCGACGTCGAGCACCTCGACGTCCACTTCTTGCCCCACCGCCACAACCTCGCTCGGGTGGTCGACGTGCTTCCAGGACAGCTCCGATACGTGGACCAGACCGTCCACTCCACCGCCGATGTCGACGAACGCGCCGAAGTTGACGATGGAGGACGCGACGCCGCGGCGGCGCTCTCCCTTTTGCAGGCTCTCCAAAAACTTCTTTCTTCCCTCGCTCTGTGACTCCTCGAGGAACGCCCGGCGCGACAGCACGACGTTGTTCCGGTTGCGGTCGAGCTCGATGATCTTGCACTCGAGCTCCTGCCCGACATACGGGTGAAGGTCTCGGACTCGTCGCAGCTCGACCAGCGATGCGGGCAGGAACCCGCGAAGTCCGATGTCCAGGATCAGGCCGCCCTTGACCACTTCGATGACCGGGCCCCGGATCGTCCCACCGCCCCGCATGATCTCCTCGATCCGTTTCCACGCCCGCTCGTATTGCGCGCGCTTCTTGGAGAGGATCAGCCGGCCCTCCTTGTCCTCCTTCTGGAGGACGAGGGCCTCGATGTGGTCGCCGACCTTCACGACCTCTGCGGGATCGACGTCCTGTCGGATGGAGAGCTCCTTCGAAGGGATGACGCCTTCGGACTTGTAGCCGATATCGACCAGCACCTCGTCCCGGTCGACCTTCACGATCGTCCCCTCGACGAAGTCGCCGTCCTTGAAGTCCTTGAGGCTCTCCTCGATCGCCCTGACCAGCTCGTCGGGCGTGAGGTCGTCTTGGGCGACTGACTGACTTTCCGGCTGACTGTCTATACCTTCAACACTCCCTCCCGCGCGCGGAGCGGGCTCCCCTTCTCCGGGGGACCAACCGAAACGGGATGGGGCCATGCGAAGAAGATGAGCGACGCCTGAGCGCGCGACGCGAGTGTAGATTCGGCCCCAAAGCTACGTCAATCGACGAAGCGAACGCCTAGTGCCCGGCGGGTGCCGCCTCAGCCCAATTCTTCCCCCATCCAACGTCCGCCTTGAGCGGAACCGTCAGGGGCCAGGCCGTTTCCATCGCCTCGGTCACGAGCTTGACCGAACGGTCCAGATCTCCTTCGGTGACGTCGAAGACAAGCTCGTCGTGCACCGTGAGAACCATCAGACAGTCCAGCCCCGACGCCCGAAGGTCCGCGTCCACCTTGATCATCGCGAGCTTCAGGATGTCGGCAGCGCCACCTTGAATCGGCGCGTTCAGCGCCATGCGCCGACCCATGTCGCGAACCCGCGGGTTCGCAGCCTGGAGCTCCGGCAAGTAACGCCGGCGGCCGAGGATGGTTTCGGTGAACCCCTCCGCCGCAGCGCGCGCGACTTGACGGTCGAGGAACTCACGTATCTTGGGGAACCGTGCGAAGTACGCGTCGATGAACTCAGCGGCCTCGTCAGGTGTGATTCCCAGCCGGCTGGCCAGACCGAACGCGTTCATGCCGTAGGCCAACCCGTAGTTCACCACCTTCGCCCTTCTCCGGAGCTCCGGGTCGACCTGGTCCAGCGGCAACGCGAACACCAAAGCGGCGGTTGCCGCATGGATATCGGCCTCGGTGGCGAAGGCCTCGGCCAGCGCTTCGTCGCCCGATAGATGGGCCAGGATTCGAAGCTCGATCTGCGAGTAATCCGCGACCATCAGCAGCCTGCTCCCATCTCCCGGGACGAACGCGCGCCGGATCTGCCGGCCGAGCTCTCCGCGGATCGGGATGTTCTGAAGATTCGGATTGATGCTCGACAGCCGGCCGGTTGCCGCGCCCACCTGGTTGTACGTCGTGTGGATCCGTCCCGTCCGCGGGTCCACCAGCGGGGGCAGCGCGTCCAGGTACGTCGACTTCAGCTTCGCAAGCTCCCGGTACCGAAGGAGCGCGTCGACGACGGGGTGCTGATCTCGGATCTTCTCGAGGACGTCCGCGTCGGTCGAGAGCGCCCCCTTCGACGTCTTCTTGAGCGGGGTCAGCCGGAGCTTCTCGTAGAGGATCCTGCGGAGCTGCGGCGGTGATCCGATGTTGAACGGTTCCCCGGCAAACCTGTAGACGTCCTCCTCCAGCGTCCGCATCTGATCTCCCACCGACTCCGACATGTCGCGCAGGTACTCGACGTCGAGCTTCACCCCGGTCGCCTGCATTCGGGCCAGCACCGCCGACAACGGCATTTCGACTTCCGATAACAGACGTCCGAGGCCCGCCCGGTCGACTCGCTCCTGAAGGACGGGAGCGAGCAGTCCGACCGCCGCCGCGGCCATCCCGGTTCTCGAGCCCGGGGACTCCTGAAACAACTGCCCCTCGGCGCTTTCGGACTGATCCGAAGAGATGTCGAGCCCGAGGTATCGCTGGGTCAATGCCTCCAGCGGGTAATTCGCCTCGGCGGGATCGAGGAGGTAGCCCGCGAGGAGCGTGTCGAAGACTACGCCGGCCACCGAGGCCCCGGAGGCCAGAAGCGCCGTCTCCAGGTCCTTGGCCCCGTGCACCCACTTCTGCGCGTCCTGGTCGGCCAGCCAGGTCGCCACCACGCCGCCCAGGTCACCGACTCTCGCAAACGCGGCCTGCCCCCCGCCGGGCGAAACCGCCAGCCCGGCCACTCGGCCGTCTTCGACCCAGACGGTCAGCGAGGTCGGACCCGCGGCGGAGACAACTCGTTCGATGTCGGCAAGTGACGCCTCCCGCACGTCGAGGGACGCCCGTTCGACCGCGGGCTTGGACGTCCGTTCGACTTCCTCGAGTCGCTCCAGCAGGGAGCGGAACTCGAGCGAATTGAACAATCGCCGAACCGCGTCGGGGTCCCATGACCCCATGACGCAGTTCTCCGGCTCCACCGGAAGCTCGAGGTCCGTCTCGAGCCGAGCGATGGTCTTGTTTCGAACGAGGTCTTCGCCTGCTTCTTCAATGGGTTGGCGCAGCCGTCCCTTGATCTCCGAGGATCGAGCCAGCAGCTCTTCGATGCTCCCGAAGTCCTGAATCAGCTTGGACGCGGTCTTCTCCCCGACTCCCGGAATGCCGGGGATGTTGTCCGATGGATCGCCCTTCAGCGCGACGTAGTCGAGGTATTTCTCCGGTGGCAGCCCGAACCGGTCGGTCACCGCCTTCACGTCGTAGCGGACGATGTCGGAGATCCCCCTGCGGTTGAACATCACCGTGATGTGCGGACTGACCAGCTGGAAGAAGTCCCGGTCTGCCGTCACGATCACGGCGTCCATGCCGCGTTCCACCGCCCGGCATGCCAGCGTGGCGATGGCGTCGTCCGCCTCGTAGCGCTCGACGGCGACCATCGGGACGCGGAGTGTTTCGAGCACCTCGAGGATCAGCCCCAGCTGCTGCCGGAACTCGTCGGGAGCCTCCACTCGCCCCGCCTTGTAGTCCGCGTATTGCTCCAGGCGCACCGTCGGCCGCCCGAGGTCGAACGCCACCGCGATGTAATCCGGCTTTTCCTCGGCCAGAAGCTTGATCAGCATCGATGTGAAGCCGTAGACGGCGTTCGTGACCTGTCCGCTGGTGGTGGCAAGCGAGGTCGGCAGGGCGAAGAAAGCGCGGAACGAAAGGCTGTGTCCGTCGAGGAGGAAGATCCGCTTGCGGCGCTCGACGTCCGATGCTGTGTCGAGGTCGGCCACCATTTCTCATTCTAAGGGCACGCGTTTGACCCAAGGTCGGCTTCCGTAGACTTCGCGGGATGGCGCACCAAGAAGGTCTTTCCGCGCAGGACTACCTGGCCGCGATATACGAAATGGCCGAGGAAGGGATGCCGACCGTCCAGGCGGGGCTGGCTCGGTGGATGGGCGTCAGCGCCGCGTCAGTCTCCGAGGCCGTGAAGCGCCTCCGACGAGACGGACTGCTCCGGTCGGAGGGTCGGGAGCTCGCGTTCACCGACCGCGGCGTACGGATGGCCGAGCGGCTGGTTCGCCGCCACAGGATCGCCGAGCGATTCCTCATCCACGTCATTGGCCTTCCCTGGCACCGCGCTCACGAAGAAGCGGGCGCATGGGAGCGCGCGATTTCCGACGACGTCGAACGGAGAATGGTTGAGATCCTCGACGATCCGGGGACCTGTCCGCACGGGAACCCGATCCCCGGGTCCTCACATCCCGTCGATCATTCGGACCTCAGTCCCCTCCACGCGTTTGAGAAGGGGTCGAAGGTCGTTTTGGAACGGTTGACCGAGGATCTCGAACTCGACCCGAGCGTCATGAAGTACTTCGAAGAAGTTGGGCTGATGCCCGGCGCTTCGATCGCGGTGGAGGACGCCGCTCCCGACGGGACCCTGACGCTCAAGGTCGACGGAAAGCGCGCGGCACTCGGGCCAGAGTTGACGGACAACCTGTGGGTTCGTGTCACACCCCGACGCTAATCTGACTGCCTGAGTAGAATTCTTTCGGTCCTCCTCAAGAGAAAGGTTAGGTATACCTAAGATGAGTACCGGGCAGACGGTGGTTCTGGGAGCAATCGCCGGATTCACGATCTTCCTTGGATTGCCACTCGGCCGGATGCGGAACCCCCGGCCCACTCTGAAGGCACTCCTGAATGCGGTGTCGGCGGGGATCCTTCTCTTTCTACTGTTCGAGATCTTCCACGGCGCCTTCGAGCCGGTCGAGGAAGCGGTCGAACACCTCCATGAGGGCGAAGGTGGATGGGGCTCGGTGCTGGGCCTGGGCACGGTGTTCCTCATCGGGCTCGCCGCCGGTCTCCTCAGTCTTCTCTATCTGGCCAAGGTGCAGTCAAACCGTCGGCGCTCCGCGAAGATCGGGCCGGGAGCGATGGCCACGGCCGAGGCGGACGCCCGGCCGGCTGACGTCCGGCGCGGCGCGTTGACGCTCGGTATGTCGATCGCTGCCGGAATCGGGCTCCACAACTTCTCCGAGGGTCTGGCCATCGGGCAAGCCGCGACCAGCGGCCAGATCGACCTGGCCCTTCTGCTGGTCATCGGCTTCGCGCTTCACAACGCCACTGAGGGATTCGGGATCATCGGGCCGCTCGCGGCGGCAGGTGTCCGCGCCTCATGGCCGTACCTGATCCTTGCTGGGCTGATCGGCGGTGGCCCGGTGTTCCTGGGCACCGTCGTCGGGATGAGTTTCCAAAACCTCTACGTGTACGTCGCGTGCCTCGCGCTGGCGGCCGGAGCCATCGTGTACGTCGTCGCCGAGCTGCTGAATACCGGCCGCCGGCTGGGGGCGTGGGAGATCACCATGTGGGGCGCGCTCGGCGGCATCGTGCTCGGTGTGGTTACCGAGCTGGTGATCAAGGCCGCGGGCGGATAACAGGCTCCACCGGGTCAGCTTTTTCTTTGGCGATCTGCCGCTTTTTTGGAGTTTCGTCACGGTGCTGCGACCTGCGGGTATCACTGAAAACAGTTGATGGACAAATCTTTTCGTCGTGTTGACACCGCACGACCCTCTTCTTACTATTCGGCCTCGGTCCCAAGCGGCCGCGGGACCAAGAGGAACGAGGCCTACCGGAGCGAAGCGAGTTCCAAGGACGGCTCACGCCGCCACAGGAGCTCGCCGACCACGGAGCAGGGCTCGCCTCGAGGTCCGGAAAGTCGCTTGGGACCGCCTTTTGGGCGGGTTGAAGGGCCGAGTAGATAACGCTCGCGTATGGGGAAGGCGCGAGCGGCTCCAAAGGCCCTTCGGCCCGCTCTCTTGTTCTCGCTCCGCTCGGTTCGACCCCTCATCGGGGTTGGCGGCGTGTCGCGTGGGAGGCGGAGGGTAAGGTTTCTCTGCCATGACCGACGAACGGGATTCCCCGACGACCGCCGAACCAGCATCGATTGAAGCGCCCACCGGAACGCCACCCAGACCGAACCAGGGCATCGACGCGTATTCGGTGCCCGGACAGGTGCTCGACCCGCAGCGGCTCCTTCGCATCGCCGGCGTTGCCCGCGAAGCCCTGGAGGAGGCGCGCCGGATCCGCCCGGAGCCTGGCGCCGTCGACCACTTGCGCCGACTTCACGGACAGATCTCGAGTGAGCTGAAGGAAGCTCTTCCGACCGAGCTCTACGACGAACTCGACGATCTGACGCCCGATATACGCGACGGCTCGCTGGAGGAGTTATCCCTCGCTCACGCGGAGATCCTGGGGTGGCTGGAGGGGCTGTTCCAGGGAACCCAACTGGCCCTTCAGGTCCGCGCCGCCCAAGCCCTGGAGCACGTCCGACGGCCTCTTCCTCGAGAAGGTCCCCGCCCCGAGGCGGAGGAGCGGTCCGACTCGCGTTACCTGTAGGTCATCGAGTGGGCGATCAACCGGGCGCGGCTCCATATACTCGTTTCGGACCCATCCGCTCGAGCCGGGATGGCGGAATGGCAGACGCTCCGGTCTCAAAAACCGGTGTCCGAAAGGGCGTGAGGGTTCGAATCCCTCTCCCGGCACGTTCTGGAACCGCAGCAATACCGAACCACGCTGAAATATTGGATACTGTCCTCACCTCGCTGCAGATGCAGTTGTAACTACCGGCAAATACCGAGGCAACCTTGGCGTCGAAAGTTCAGGAGCGTTCACGACAAATACGCACCGCTGCGCAGGGCGTCTCACGGCGTCTTCCCCCGGCAAATCTGGGCGGGAATCCTGTCGCAGAGCTCGCCACAGTTTTCCTGATTCTGATCCCGTTGGTGGCCGCGGCCGTGGTCGTTTCGGCCTCGGGAACGCGGATCGCCAACAGGGTCCTCGATCCGTACTTCCGCGCGCCGCTTCCCAAGGCCAGGGTCGCCCCGAAAACCACGTTTGTCTACGACCGTAACGGCGACCTTCTGACCACCCTCCACGCGGGGGTCAATCGAGTCCCCATCTCGTTCACACAGATGCCGGACCATCTCAAGGAGGCCGTCATCGCCGCGGAGGACAAGGACTTCTACCGCCATGAGGGGCTCGACTACCAGGCAATCGTCAGAGCGGCGCTGGCGGACTTTCGCAATCGAGCCCTCGAGCAGGGCGGATCAACCATCACACAGCAGTACGTGAAGAACGTCTACACCGGTGGAAAGCGAAGCCTCCGCCGCAAATTGCGCGAGGCGATCATTGCCACTCGCCTCGAGCAGCGGTTCACCAAGAACGAGATCCTTGAGAAGTACCTGAACTCGGTGTACTTCGGGGCCGGCGCCTACGGTGTGGAGGCCGCCGCGCAGACGTATTTCGGGATCCCCGCAAAGGACATCAATGTCGCGCAATCCGCCACGCTGGCCGGGCTGATTCCCGCACCCGCCCGATACTCCCCTCGGAAGAGCCTGAAAGTGGCGCGGACCCGACGAAACTTCGTCCTGGACGCCATGGCGGAGCAGGGATACATCTCGGCGCGAAGGGCGGCCCGGCTCAAACGGAAGCCGCTCGGGATCGTGGAACCGAAGCGGACCATCACGCAGTCGTCGTACTTCGCTCAGTACGTCACCAACGGGCTGGTGAAGAAGTACGGATACAATCGGACCTTCGAGGGCGGACTGCGGGTTCGAACGACGCTCGACCCGAGGATGCAGAGGGCGGCCGAGACGGCGGTTCAGCAGAACCTTCCCTCTCCCACCGACCCCTCCGCCGCCCTCGTCGCCATCGAGCCCTCCACGGGCGCCATCCGCGCGATGGTCGGCGGGCGCGATTTCTCGAAGAAGAAGTTCAACCTCGCCGTGCAGGCGCACCGTCAGACCGGCAGCGCGTTCAAAACCTTCACGCTGGTCGCCGCGATGGAGAAGAAAATCTCACCGCGCTCGACGTGGAAGGGGCCGGCGAAGACCATCATCGATGATCCTCGCTGCTTTGGCCCCGAGGGTGCGTGGGATCCGGAGAACTACGGAGATTCCTCGGCGGGCACCATGGATCTGGTCAGGGCCACCGCGAACTCAGTCAACACGATCTTCGCCCAGTTGGTCGTCGAGGTGGGACCGGACCAGGTGGCCCACGTGGCCAAGCGGATGGGGATCAGGTCCAAGCTCCAGGAGGTCTGTTCCATCACGCTCGGGTCCCAAGCTGTGACGCCGCTCGAGATGACCGCGGCCAATGCGACGCTCGCCGCACGCGGCATTCGCCACACACCAACGGCGGTTTTCGAAGTGAAGAACCTTAGTGGCAAGACCATCGACCGGGCCGATTACAAGGGCGAGCGGGTGCTCGACGAGAACGACGCGGACATGGCCAACTACATCCTGCAGTCTGTCGTGACATCAGGGACCGGGACCGCGGCGAACATCGGACGACCGGTGGCCGGCAAGACCGGAACCGCGCAGGACTACGTGGACGCTTGGTTCTGTGGATACGTTCCCCAGCTGGCGGCGTGCGTGTGGGTCGGTTATCCGAAAGCCGAGATACCCATGCACTACATCCAAGGCGTCCCGAACGTGTACGGAGGGTCCATCCCGGCCCAGATCTGGCACGACTTCATGAGCGCCGCCACGGCCAACATGCCGGTGGAGTCGTTCTTCGCCCCCGACTTCAGCCAGTACACGTACTTCCCGCCGGGGACCGTTCCAAAGCAGGAAGACGACGAGAAGAAGAAGAAAAAGAAAAAGGAGCCTTTGGCGGCGGTCAGCACCTCCACGTCTTCTTCAGGGGGTTCCGGTTCTAGCCCCTCCGCGAAGACCACGACGAAGAAGTGCCACGGACCACCCAAGAAGTGCAACCAGCCCTGACGCTCATACCCTAGTCGAGCGCCAGCTCGGCCAGCTTCTCCCCGATCAGCGGAGCGAACTTGAACCCATGCCCGCTGCATGCCGACCCAACGACCACGGGGCCATGCCGTTCCAGGATGAAACGCTCGTTGGCGGTGTTCGTATACAAGCAAGTCTGGGTCTGGTGAGGCCGCCGCTCGGCACCTGGGTAATGGCGGGCTACCCACTCGGCGAGCAGGTCGACGATCTCGGTGCTCACGGTTCCTTCGTCATTCGGATCGGTCGGTGGGCCGGTGTGGTGGGCGCCGGCCTTGATCCCATGTCCTGGATCCGGGAGCGCATAGACGAAGGGGGACCCGCGATCGACCAGGATCGGCAGGGACATCTCGTCTTCGTGCCCGAAGTACGCCACGGTCTCTCGGGTGGGGACCACCGGAACGTCGATCCCTGCCCTGGCGAGAAGCGGCCGGACCCACGCTCCGGCGGTCACCACGGCCCGGCGCACCCGATAGGTCTCCCCTTGCGTTCGAATCGTCGCGCCGCGGTCGTTCGATTCGATTCCCACTACGGGAGTCCGCTCCAGCAGTTCCACTCCGCTTCGCCTTCCTGCCTCGACGAACGCCGTAACGGCGGCGTCCGCGGCGACGATTCCGGCATCTCCCTGGAAAAGTGCCCGGTCCTCCCCTGGAAGCGCGATCATCGGAAAGCGCCCGGTCGCCTCCTCGACGCCGAGAATCTCGAAGGAGGCACCGCATTGCTCCAGCGCGCTGACGTTCCGGGTGAGGTCGCCGTCGAAGTCCAGGCTTCCGTGGATCGTCAGCAGCGGCCGCCCGGATTCGGCCTCGATCTTCCGCCACAGGGGCAGCGAGTCCATGGCCATGCGGACGTACAAGGGGTTCTCGTACGAAAACCTGAACACGCGTGACCGGCCATGGCTGGAGCCGCGCGTGTGGCCGATCTCGAACTGTTCCAACAGGACGACCTGCGCTCCGCGGGTTGCAAGTGCCCATGCGGTCGCCGCACCCATCACGCCTGCCCCCACGACGGCGAACTCGGCGTCCCGCATGGCTAAATCACGTGGGTTTCGACCTTCACGCCCGACTCGGCGAACCGGTCCAGTCCAAGCGACGAAACGTCGAGCGATCTGGCCTCGCCCCGCACGATCATCTCGGCGAGGAGCTTTCCGACCACGGGCGCATGCTGGAAACCGTGGCCGCTGAACCCGGTGGCCAGGAAGAGTCCCTCCCTGTCGGGAGCCTCCCCCAAGATGGGGTGCCGGTCAGGGGTCATCTCGTACAGGCCGACCCAGGAGGATCTGACGCCGGCCTCTTCCAGCGAAGGCAACACCCGAACTGCCGTCGGGAGGAGCTCCTCCGAGATGAACCGTTCGTCGACGATCGTGTCGAACGACGGCCGCTCGTGTGGACTGCCCATTCCCATGAGCACGCCCGGTCCCTCGCGGTGGAAGTAGAAGCTGGTGCCGACGTCCACGACCAGGGTCCGGCGGTCGGGAGCGCCCGAGAATCCCGCCGTCACCACAACGTGTCGAGGAATGGGTTCGAGTGGAAGGTCGATGCCTGCCGTCACGCTGAGCCGTCCGGCCCAGGCGCCGGCCGCGTTCACCACGACCGGCGAGGAGATTTCGCCCCGTGACGTCCTCACGCCGGCCACGCGGCCTCCGTTCAAAGCAATCGCGGTCGCTTCGACGTCGGTCTCGATCCGAGCGCCGGCCCGGCGGGCGAGGGTGGCATATCCCTCAGTCAGACCGGCCGGGTCAGCGATCCCGTCGTTGGGACCGAAGGTCGCGCCCACCAGGTTCTCGGTCGAGATCCCGGGGATGAGCTCGGCGGCGTCCTCTGGCGTGAGCACCTCGACCTCGACGCCCAGCGACCGCTGCATCTCCACGGTGTCGAGGAACTCTTCCCACACCGGCTGTGAGTCCACCAGGAACAGGTATCCATCGCGAGCGACGTCGAGCGGGAGCCCGTGTTGCTCGGTGAACGACGTGATCATTCGGATCGACTCGATCGACAGAAGCACGTTGACACGGCTTCCGAACTGATGCCGGAAGCCGCCCGCGCAGGCTCCGGTGGAACCGGTTCCCAACCGGTCCGCCCGCTCCAAGAGCACGACTGAACCCGCTCCGGCGTCGGCCAGGTGGTACGCCGCGCTGACGCCGACGACGCCCCCGCCCACGATGACGACATCCGCGGTGTTGTTCATGTCCGCCCCATATTGCCCGAGTGACGGCGCCGGTATTCGCGATTCTTCATCCGGTTGCCGCAAATCGACATGGAGCACCACTCCGACGACCGGTTTTTCGACCGGTCGAAGAAGATCCACTCGCACTGCCGGCACGCCTTGAGTCGAGCCCATGTCCCCTCGACGCCAGCTTCGAACGCCGCCGAGAGGATCTCCCCTGCCGCGCCCGCCACGCCAGTGGCGGTGGGGGTAAGCCGTGGCCCGCTTTCTGAGGGGAACTGGATGGTGAATCGAGCCCGGCGTGCCGCAAGGTCGAGTGCAGCCGCGCTGGCGTCCTGCGACATTCCGTCGACGAGGACGGCTCGGAGAGCCTCTCGCAGAGCGAGCAGCGATCGATGGTCTGTCCGCGACATTGGGGCTTCGCGGGGGTGAAGAACCCCGTGCCGGACCAACCATGTCCTCGCCAGAACCGGAGTGCGCAGGCGGTCGCGGGCCAGTTCGAACTCGTGGTTGTAGGTATTGACGAACTGCTGGATTAGACGTAGCGGCCCGGGAGCGGGCGGCCGTCCATCAGGCTCCACGTCCTCACCGATTCCTTCAGGGATCTCTTTTCTTCGCTTCACGTTGACCCTCTTTGCAGTTTCAGCCTGACCAGCATAAGCTTTTCACCGGTCACAAGGAGAGCAAAGCTTCACCGCGTTCGCGCGGCCTGTGGAAAGGGATCGAGTTTGCGCTGGACACGCACCGGATTGATACCCATGGTGATGGTTCTCGTGGCGGCCGCGTCGTGTTCGGGAGCCCCAACTTCGGAGAGACGAAACGAGCAATCACCACGACCGGCGGCATCACCGAGAGTCAAACGCGTCGGCGGTGTTGACATCGCGGTCCCTCCCGCAACCGTCCCGCCGGAACTGAAGCCCTATCCGTACGTCACCCCGACACCCGACCCGGAGAAGGAAACCCCGCTTGACGGCACGTACATGAAGATCAGGACGTTGGAGCAGCTCGGCGGCGTCCCCGATGCGCTGCCGATCAAGTGCCTGCGGTGCGCGCCGTTTCAGCCGCATCCCGGAGTGACGACCCTGATTCTTCACAGGGGGACGTACTACCTGGACCACCAAATGGCGAACTTTCGAACCCTCGGTCACTACGTCGTGGAGGGGCGCCGCATCACGCTCTTCAACGATGTCAACTGCACACTGGACCGCGGACGCTACGCGTGGGAGCGCAACGGGGAACGGCTGATCCTCCGGGAGGTCCGTGACGAGTGCTCAGGGAAGTCGCGCGCCGTCGACCTCACCACCCTTCCGTGGACGCGCGTCGATCCGTGTGCCTTTCGAATCCTGAAGCTCTGGCCTGCTCCGCTCGAGTGCGGATGACGTGAGTCCCTTGCGCTACAGCTCGCCGAGGTATGCCTCTCGCATGAGTGGGTTGTTGAGCAGGTTCTCCGCAGTGTCGGAGAGCACGATCTCCCCGGTCTGCAGAACGTAGCCACGGTCGGCGATCGATAGCGCCATGTTCGCGTTCTGCTCGACGACGAAAATCGTCGTCCCCTCATCGTTCACCTGCTTGATGATGTCGAAGTTCTGCTCGACCAAGATAGGCGCGAGTCCCATAGATGGTTCGTCCATCAACAGGACCTTCGGCTGTGCCATCAACGCTCTTCCCATGGCCACCATTTGCTGCTCGCCGCCGGACAGCGTTCCCGCCTTCTGAGCGAGTCGCTCCTTCAGTCTCGGAAAAATCGATAGAACCCGCTCCATGTCCTGCTGGATCTTGTGCCTGTCCTTGCGCAGGTAAGCTCCCAGCTCCAGGTTGTCCTTCACCGTCATCTTGGTGAACAGGCGCCGGTTCTCCGGCACCATGGTGATGCCGCGGGAAACGATCTGGGTCGTGTCCAGGCCGCTGATGACCTCGCCGTCCAGCCGGATCTCTCCCTCACTGGGAGGGACGTACCCAAGGATGGTCTTCAGCGTGGTGGTCTTGCCGCTGGCGTTGCCACCGAGCAGGCACACGATCTCGCCGGAGAAAATCTGGACGTTCACGTTTCGCAGCACACTCAGCAACCCGTAGTGGGTGCTGACGTTCACCAGCTCGAGCACGGGCTTACCGTCCTGCGCCGGCTCCATGGCGGGCCGGGGACGAACGTCCGTTGCCACCCGCTCGCTCATGCCGACTCCTCATCGGCCCTGCGCCCGAGATACGCCTCGATGACATGGGCGTCATGAGCCACCTCGTCGTAGGTTCCTTCGGCGATCTTCTCGCCGTAGTCCAGGGCGATTACCCGGTTGGACACTCCCTTCACCACTCGCATGTCGTGCTCGATCACCAGGATGGCCAGTCCGAGCTGGTCCCGAAGCCTCGAAATGATCTCCGTGAGCTCCCGCGTTTCCATGGGGTTCATTCCGGCGGTGGGCTCGTCCAACAGAAGCAGCTTGGGTTCGGTGGCCAGTGCTCGAGCGATCTCCAGTCGGCGCCGGTTGGCGTACGACAGGGAACTCGCCGGCACGTCGTGGCGCCACCCCGCGAGGCGCGAACCAAAAAAGTCCAGTGCCTCCTTCGCCTTCTCACGTATCCGGCGTTCCTCCGAAAAGACCGTCGGAAGCGCGAGGATCGTGGAGAAGATCCCGGATCTGGTTCTGCAGTGCTGGCCGACCATCGCGTTCTCGAGGACCGTCATGCTGGGGAAGAGATGGACGGTTTGAAACGTTCTGGCGATCCCCGCCTTGGTGATCTGGTTTGGCTTCAGTCCCGTGACGTTCTTCCCGTCGAACCGAACGTCCCCGCGATCGATGTCGTACAACCCGGTTATGAGGTTGAACGCCGTGGTCTTTCCCGCGCCGTTTGGCCCGATGATGCTGACGATCTCACCTTCTCGAACCTCAAAGTCGAAGTCCTTCACGGCGTACAGACCGCCGAACGACTTGGTAAGGCCGCGGATCTCGAGGAGGTTCGTCATCTGACCGGAGCCTCCCCGGCCTCCGCGGCGCCCGACACGACGGGCTCGGGGACCGGTCCAGGCGCCTGTCCCTCCTTGGTCCTGGCCCATGCGTCCTGGGCCTTCTCTTCCTCGTGCAGCTCGCGCATCCGGCGCACGTTCGGCAAAAGCCCTTCGGGCTTCAGGATCATCATCGCCATGATCACGGCGCCGTAGACGAGCAGCCGGAATTCCTCGAACTCGGCCAACAGTTCGGGGATGCCGATCAGGGCGAGACCGCCGACGATGACTCCCTTGATGCTGCCCATGCCGCCGAGGATCACCACGGCGAGCGCCGAGATAGAAACCAGGATCCCGAAGCTATCGGGTTGCACCGTTCCTACCTGGATGACGAACATCGCGCCGGAGAAGGATCCGACCGCGCCGCCCATGGCAAACGCCAGCAGCTTGTACTTCACGGTGCTCACGCCCATGGCTTCAGCCACCTGCTCGTCCTCGCGCATTGCCGCCCAGGCCCGGCCGGTCCGCGAGTTGAGCAAACGAAGCGAGATGTAGACCGCAACGAGAAGAAGCGCCAACACCAGGTAGTAGAAGTTCTGGGGGCTTCGGAAGTCGATGCCGAGGACGTTGGCGCTGGTGACGTCACGGAGGCCCTGCGCTCCGCCGGTGTAGTTCCGAAGCGCATTGGAGGTCACGAGGATCCGGGCGATCTCCCCGAACCCCAGGGTGACGATCGCGAGATAGTCGCCGCGAAGCCGAAGCACCGGCGCGCCGATCAACATGCCGATGAACGCCGCGATGAGCACGACGAATGGAAGGGCCGTGTAGAAGTTCAGCCCCATGCTGAAGGAGGGATCCTGGGTGGCGCCAAGGGAAGTGACGAGATTCGCTCCCGAAAGCAGTGCCAGGAAGTACGCGCCCACCGCGAAGAACGCGACGTAGCCGAGGTCCAGCAGTCCGGCGAATCCCACCACGATGTTCAGCCCCAGTCCCATGAGAACGAAGATGCCGACCCGGCCGAGGATGTTGGTGAGCACGGACCCCAGGAGGTGAGGAAGGACGATCAGGACAAGACCGACCACGATGAAGCCGACGAGCGACAACGCCGCCCGCTGCTCCCTTCGCTCCTGAAGAACCCGCTGGATCTGGGGCCGCCGCAGCGTCCACAGGAACCCGAGGCCGGTGGCGACCACGAAGATCAGCAGGGCTCCGGAAACGGTGAGGCCGCCGAAGATCGAGCTGTAGAGCCACCCGGTGGTTAGTCCAAGCTCGAAGAGCAACTGGGGCAGGACTCGTTGAAGGATGCCAACGATCAGCACTGTCCAGAACCCGATGAACAAAGGACGACGAAACCGCTCTGGGACTTCCCTGACGCCGCCGCCGGCCGCGCCGAGCGCTGCTCCCCCGACCACCCAAATCAGGGCCGCCACCGCGAGGCTCTCTTCGAAGGTGAGGATCTCCATCAACGTCGGCGACAGCGCAACGAAGATGTTTCGAACCGTCAGCGGATCGAAGACCTGCCAGAGGGCCACCGCTGCGATCGTCAACGCGCCGGTGGTCGCCCCCGCAATGGCGCCTGCCATGATTGCCGGTCGCGGCGGTACTTCCTCCGGTTTCCCCCGGATGACCCGCGGCCGCACGACTAGATAGGCGACGATGAATGGCGGCAGCGCCAACAGAAGCCGGCTTACCGTGATCTGGTTACTGATGAGGTTCCGGGTCTGGAACTTCTCGATCATTCCGACCGCCGAAAGGAAGATCACCACCACCCCGCCGAGCAGGCCCGCGCGCACGGCGCTCTTCGCCAGTGACGGAACAGTGAACTCGGGAGGCAGCATCCGCTGCTCCGGTTCATCCTGTGCGGCGGTTGGCCGGATGAGCTCGTTTGCTTTCACGTCACACCTTCTCCGGTTCGCCCGTTCCGAGGATCCCGCCCGGCCGGAAGATCAAGACCAGGACCAGGACCGTGAAAGCCACCACATCACTCAGCTGATTCGGGGACGGGACTCCCGCGCCCGTTAGCAACAGGAAGGGCGCCACGGCTTCGACAAGGCCAAGGAAGATTCCTCCGAGCGCCGCGCCGGCGATACTACCGATTCCGCCGAGCACTGCCGCCGTGAACGCCTTGATGCCCGGAACAAAACCCATGAACGGATCGACGCTTCCAATGAACATGGCAAAGAGGACGCCGGCTATGCCGGCCATCACGCCACCGATGGCGAACGTACGGACGATGGTTCCGTCAACGTTGATGCCCATGAGGCTGGCTATCTCCTTGTCCTGCGACAGCGCGCGCATGGACTTCCCGGTCTTCGTTCTGGCGACGAACAACGAGAGCGCGAACATCGCAACGAGTGCGGTCAGGACGATGATCAGCCCGACCCGGCCAACCGGAATGCCGAAGATGCTCCAGTCGCCTTCGAGCGTTGCCGGCTTCGCGTAGCCACGGGCGTTCGGCCCGAAGAACCCGCGGAACGCGTTCTGGAGGAAGAGAGACGCGCCGATGGCGGTGATCAGCGGGACCAGCCTTGGGGCGTTCCGAAGCGGCCGGTAGGCCACTCGTTCCAATAGAACGGCGACGCCGGTCGAGACCGCCATCGCCACGAGGAACAGAATGAGAACGGCCAGGACCGGGTTGTCGTTCATCAAACCGTCCTGTTCAAGGACGACGCCGACGAAGTACGACGAGAACGCTCCCGCCATGAAGACTTCGCCGTGGGCGAAGTTGATCATTCCAAGAATGCCGTAGACCAGCGAATATCCGATGGCAATGAGTGCATAGATGCTGCCTCGGGCCAGTCCGGCAATGATCAGATCGCGCCACCCCGCCCCGGAGATGCCTTCCGCCTCCGGGAGAATGAGCGTCTGGTAGGTGCCGACGACAACACCCAAGACGATGGCCACCGCCAGAACCCATTGGATGACCCGTCGAACCGGGAATCGCTGAAGGAGGCCGACTCGCCCTCCCGTAGCCTCGAGTGTGATGTCCTGCGGATTCGTGCCCACGTCTTCGTATTCCGTCGTCAGGAATGCGCGCAAAAAGCAAACTGCGGGTGGGCTCTAACTCGCCCACCCGCAGCTTACCCTTTTCAGGCTGACCCTATGATCCGCCGGCCAGCTGCTCGGCTTCTTGCAGTGAGAGCGTCTGACTAAAGACGGGCCTGGCGTCCGTCTGTTCGCCGACGAACGGGTCGTTCGGGACCTCATACACGGCGATCGGGATCACTGCTGCGCAGTCCCCAAGGGGGTTGCAGCTGATCGTTCCCGTCACTCCGCGGTAATTCCGGGTTTCGAGGATGGCGTCCTTCAGAGCCGTCCGGGGGATGAAAATGTTGTCCCCCTCTCGGATGGCCACCTGCTCGATCGCGTCGAACACGATGTTCGCGGCGTCATACGCGTGAGCGTGGAACGACGCCGTGGGGGCGCTTCCGAACTGCTCTCGGTACTGCGGAAGGAACTGGTCCTTGTAGAACTGTGCCTCCGTGAACCCGGACAGGTCCGGGCTCGACAGGAAGGTGCCCTCCGCGGTGTTCCCCGCCACTTGGCCGTAGTCCGGAGCGGCACATCCGTCGGATCCGATGAAGCGTGTGTCCCTGAGACCGGCGATTGGCCGGCCCTGCTTCGCGACGAGTCCGCAGGCCGGGTTGAACACGGGGTAGTACAGGATGTCTGGCTGCGCCTGCCCGATCCGGGTCAGAAGCGGCTTGAAGTCCTTGTCGGTGCTCTGGATGGCTTCCTCGGCAACGATCTGACCGCCCTTGGCCTGGAACACCTGCCGGAACACGGCCGCCAGAGCGTCCGCGTACGGGCTCTCGTCGTTGATCGTCGCGGCGGTTCTGGCCCCCGCTTCGTCGTACGCCCAGTTCGCCACGATCGCGCCCTGGATCTTGTCGTTGTGGGCCGTCCGGGCGTAGAAGGGCTGGTGTGTGCCTTCCGCGGTCAGGTTCGGGTTCGTGTTCGACGGGGAAATCAGCACGATTCCCTTGTCGGACAGAATCCGGTCGGCCACACCCAGGGCTTCGCTGGAGCAGCTCGTCCCGATGACCGCCACTACCTTCGGGTCAGCAGCGACCCTCGTGCCGGCAGCCTGCCCGCCTTCGGCCGTGCACAGGCTGTCCTCAACGTTAAAGCTGACGGAGCGGCCCAGCAGCTGGCCCTTCTGCCCGTCCAGTGTTCCGTCGAGGTTGTCGATGGCCAGGTTGACTCCGTTGGCGCTGTCCTGTCCGAGCGTCGCGGTGTCGCCCGAGATGGTCAGCATGCCTCCGAGCTTGATGGGCTCACCGGCGCCGTACTGGACACACCCGAACTCGTCCTGCTGGCATGTTGCCTGCGCCCCCTGGCCCCCGGGTTGACCGGGGCCCTGCTCATCGGCGCACGCCGCGCCGATCAGCGTGAGGGCGCCCATTAGGGCTACTGTCAGAAGCGATTTTCGCCTCGTCACTCGATCCCTCCTCTCCTTGTCCTTGCGGACATGTCCTTTCGCCTTTTGAAAGGGTATGGAGGCCAGCTCCAACGTGCCTCCTACCCCCGCTAGCAGCACATTTACCACATTGACCCCATATTTCGAAAATCGGCTAGTGGGTCCGATGGAGCTGCTCCGCCTGTTTATACGAACGCTGCCGCCGGCCCGGTTGTGACGGCGTTGTGCATATCAAGGCTTGTATGGCTCCCGACTCGCGTTTGCACGGCCGGCGAAAACCGACGTAGCGTAGCGACCCGATCGCACGCGGCAGGATGAACGTCTCGACGATTCACTCGTTCAGGTCACATCCCTCGGCCCTGTACGAGATTCGGCAGTTCATCCGGCAGTTGGCCGACCAGGCATCGTTTCCCGAACAGGCGACCAACGACCTCCTGGTTGCCGTCTCGGAGGCGTGCGCCAACTCGATGCTCCACACGAACAGTCGCGAGATCAAGGTGACGTGGACGCCGGGCGCGGACTGCGTCGAGGTCAAGGTGCGCGACGAGGGGGTCTTCAAGAAGCGGGTCCGGATACCGGAACTCGAAGGACAGGGAGCAAACGGCATTCCCCTGATGACTGCGCTGGTGGACGAGTTCGCCCTCAAGGAAGGAACGGAGCAAAGCCCGGGGACGCTCATTCGCCTCGTGAAGTGCCGGCCGACCTAGGGTTCGGGTCGTCTCTCGGAGCCGTGCTGGCCTCCCGGATCAGACCGCAGCGGGCGCCGGCGTCCTGACCTCTGATACCGAGCCGTTCGACACGAGCCGGACGGACTGAGGCCCCAGGAGCGAACGCAGCTCCCAGAGCAGCGCCGGGGAGCCGTCCACGCGGTAGTCCCGCCCCAGCTTCAGTCTGGTCGTCTCACCGTCCGCGACCAGGTGCACGATGACCGGAAGGTCGCCCGGGTGGGTGCCGAGGACCTCCTTCAGCTTGGTGATCAGACCGTTCCCGCATGAGGAAGTCGGGACGTCTACCACCAACGGGTCGGCCGGAGTGTTCGGTCCCGAGCGAGCACGCTGGTCGGATTCCGAACCTGTAGTGATTTCCGGCTCTCCGATCTCCAGCGCAACCAGTTGGAGCTCGCGCCCGCGGAAGTCGGCGCGTCCCTTCACCTTGACGATGGCGTCGGGCTCGATCAGGGCAGCTAGCTTGTCGAAGACCGACGGAAACGCGACTACGAGTACGCCGCCGGTCAAGTCCTCGAGGCGAAACACCGCATACGGCTCTCCGCGCTTTGTGAAACGACGTCCAATCGTGCCGACGATTCCGGCCACCGCCACGACGTCACCATCCCCGAGCGACGGCACCTCGGAGATTTCCATGTCGGTCTGAGCGGCGAGCTGGTCACGGATTCCGAGCAGCGGGTGATCGGTCACGTACTGCCCGAGCATCTCCTTCTCGAGCCGGAGAAGGTTCTTCCGGTCGAACTCCTCGCCTTCCAGAACCGACTCGTCCAACTCGTGGGCCGCCTGCTGGCCGCCTCCGAACAGAGAGAACTGGCCGGCAGCTTCGGCTCGCCGTTCCGCGACGACCGGCTCCGACACCTTGGTGTAGTTCTCGAAGAGCGCCTGCCGCCTGTAGCCCAGCGAGTCGAAGGCGCCGGAGAGGATGAGGCTCTCCAGGCTCTTCTTGTGGAGCACGGCGGGGTCCACCTTGCGGCAGAAGTCGGTGAACGATTCGAAGGCACCCTTCTCGGATCGGGCTGTGAGGATCTGCTGAACCGCTCCTGCGCCAACGTTTCGTACCGCGGCCAGCCCGTATCGGATGTCGCCGTTGGTGGGGGTGAAGTACAGCTCGGACTCATTCACGTCCGGTGGTAGCACCCGGACGCCCATGAGCCGCGCGGCGTTCAGGTAGAACGGCTTCTTGTCCTTGTCGTCGCGGACGCTCGTGAGCAGCGCGGACATGTATTCGACCGGGTGGTGCGCTTTCAGGTACGCGGTCTGGTACGCCACGTATGCGTACGCGCATGCATGAGATGCATTGAATCCGTAGTCCGCGAATGGAACGATCAGGTCGAAGATCTCTTCGGCGAGCCGCTTCGCGTAGCCTCGTTCGGTTGCGCCCTTGACGAATTTCTCGCGGTGAGGAAGCAGGATTTCCCGGATCTTCTTTCCCATCGCCTTCCGAAGGAGGTCCGCCTCCCCCATCGAGTAGCCGGCCAGCGTGGCGGCGATCTGCATGACCTGCTCCTGGTAGACGATGATTCCGTAGGTCCCCTCGAGGATCGGTTGCAGATCAGCGTGCGGATAGACGACTGGCTTCCGGCCATGCTTGCGCTCGGCGTATTCGATGTGCTGCCCCATGCTCAGCAAGCCCGGCCGGTACAGCGCAACCAGCGCCATCAGGTCTTCGAAGCGGTCCGGTAGGAGCAGCTGGATGAGCTGGCGCATACCGGGGCTTTCCAGCTGGAACACGCCGTTGGTGTCGCCCCGGCGCAGCATCTCGTAGGACGCCGCGTCGTCCAGGGGCACCGCATCGATGTCGAGGGCAACACCCTTTCGGCGAAGGATGTCCATGGTGTCCTGAATCACAGACAGGTTTCGGAGCCCCAGGAAGTCCATTTTCAGCAGGCCGAGCTTCTCGACACCGTGCATGTCGAACTGCGTGACGATGCGGCGCGAGTCATCCCGCGAGTCCTTGGAGAGCTTCAGTGGCAGGTGGTTCATGAGCGGCGCGTCGCCGATCACCACACCGGCCGCGTGGACCGAGTCCTCGCGGCGAAGGCCCTCCAACGCGCGGGCGGTGTCGATCACCTCCCGGGCTTCGGGTTCCCGCTGGTACGCCTCCTTGAGCTCGGGTGACCGTTCCAGCGCGCTCTCGATGGAGTGCTCGCGTCCAAGGATGGCCGGGGGGTACAGCTTGCAGAGCCGGTCGCCGAAGGCCGCCGGGAACCCCAGGACCCGCGCGGCGTCGCGGATTCCCTGCTTCCCCTTGATGGTCTGGAACGTGATGATCTGCGCGACCTGGTCGGCGCCGTACTTCTGGGCGACGTATCGAATGACCTCGTCACGCCGGCGCTCGTCGAAGTCCATGTCGATGTCCGGCATTTGCTTGCGCTCCGGGTTCAGGAAGCGCTCAAAGATCAGCCCATAGTGGAGCGGATCCAGGTCGGTGATTCGCAGGCAGTAGGAGACGACGGACCCCGCCGCCGATCCCCTTCCCGGTCCGACTCGAATCCCATGCTCGCGGGCGAACCGAATCAGGTCCCACACGATGAGGAAGTAGCCGGAGAAGCCCATCGAGGAGATGACCCGGAGCTCGGTCTCGATGCGTTCGCGTAGCTCCGCTGTGACTTGCGTGTACCGCTCGACGGCGCCCGCGTACACCAGGTCGCGAAGGTACTGGTCGAGCGTCTTGCCGTCGGGGGGATCGAACCTGGGAAGGTGGAGCTCGCCGAAGGACAACTCCAGCTCGCAGGCTTCCGCGATGGCCAGCGTCGCGTCGCAGGCCTCCCGGTTCGCGCTGAAGAGCGTCCGCATTTCCTCGGCGGACTTCAGGTAGAAGTCATCGGTGTCGAACTTCAGGCGGTTGCTGTCCGACTGGACCTTCTGCTGTTGGATACAGAGGAGGACATCGTGCGGCCGCGCGTGATCCTTCTCCGTGTAGTGAATGTCGTTCGTCGCCACGAGCGGGACGCCGACCGTCCGTGAAAGGTCGACCAGCGCACCGTTGACAGTCCGTTGTTCCAGCAGGCCGTGGTTCTGCATCTCCAGGTAGAACGAACCCGGGCCGAAGATGTCGCGATAGGTCCCGGCGACCTCGGCCGCCTTGGCATGGTTCCCGGAAAGCGTCATGCGCGCCGTCTCCGACGCCAGGCACCCTGAGAGACCGATTAGACCCGCCGAGCGTTCGGCGAGAAGCTCCTTGTCGATTCGCGGTCGGTGATAGAAGCCCTCCAAGTGTGCTTCGGTGACCAGCCGGAGGAGGTTCCGGTAGCCCTGCTCGTTTCGGGCCAGGATCGTGAGGTGGCGGTAATTCTCGTCGTTCTCCCCGGGATTCCGGTCGAACCTTGATCGCGGGGCGACGTATGCCTCCACGCCCAGGATCGGCTTGATTCCGTGCCGCCGGGCGGCGTCGTAGAAATCGAGCGCACCGAACATGGCTCCGTGGTCGGTGAGAGCGATGGCGGGCATCCCGAGCGCCGCGGCCTTCTGGCAGAGATCGTCGACGCGGGACGCGCCGTCCAACAGCGAGAACTCGCTGTGCGTGTGCAGGTGAACGAAGCTTTCCTGCCCCATGCGCCCCAGACTAAGAGCCCCCAATGACTCGAGCGCTGGTCGACGCCCAAGCCCTTGTGGACAACCTGTGGATTACTTACACGCTTGTAATTCTGTCGGCGCCGAGCGTACACTCCCGCGGATGGGAGAAGCAAGAGGGTCGACCGGAATTTCGGCCGAACGCATGCGTCTTTCGTACTCGAGCATCTCGACGTACGAGACATGCCCTGCCAAATACCGGTTTCAGTACGAAACGCGGCTCCCGACGTCGAGCTCGCCGGCGCTGGCGTTCGGCGAAACGTTGCACCGGACGTTGTACCGGTTCCACGACCGGCCCGTTCCGGTGGCGCCTTCCCTTCCTGAGCTGTACGAGATGCTCGAAGGCGAGTGGGTCAGCGACGGGTATCGCGACGAGTCGGAAGAACGGCTCTACCGTGATCACGCCCGTCAGGTCCTTGGTGAGTATCACCGACGGAACGCGGAGTCGTTCAGGATCCCGGCGGCGCTGGAATTCCGATTCACCGTCGAAGTGGAGGGCGTGGAGCTCTCCGGGATGATCGACCGGATGGACCGCCTCCCCGGCGGTGGCTACGAGATCATCGACTACAAGACCAACCGGCGCCTGCCGCCTCGAGCGACCGTTGATCGCGATCTCCAGTTGTCGCTCTATTTCCTGGCGGCCAAAGAGATCTGGGGCATCGAGCCCGAGCGCCTGACGCTCTATTTCCTTCTTCCCGGTGAGCGCATGACCACCACCCGCACGGCGGCGGATGCCAGCGAGCTGCGGCGGCGAATCGGGACGGTGGCGGAGCGAATCTCCGCCGGGATGTTCGAACCGCGGCAGAATCCGCTCTGCGACTGGTGCGACTTCCAGCGGGTGTGTCCGGTGTTCCGGCATCGCTACGAGAAAGAACAGGGAGATCCAGCGCCGAAGATGACGGAGCTCCTGGATGAGTGGATCCGTTTGAAACGCGAGGACTGGGAGCGGTACCGGCGCCTCGAGGAGCTCAAGGGTCTGATCAACGCGTTTTGCGAGGAGCACGGGTACCGGCGACTCTACGGGTCCGACGGCGCCGCGGTCGACCGACGGCCGCAACACATCACCGCAGCGGATCCCTCGCGTGTGCGCCAGATTCTGGAGCCGCTGGGTCTCTGGGAGAGGGTGGTCAGCGTCGACTCGAAAAAGCTTTCGGAGCTGATTGAGGCGCGCATTCTGCCGCCCGATATCGAGAACGACTTGCTGGCGTCCCGCGAAGAGGTCCGAACGCAGTACGCGCTTTACCTCAAGGATCGCGCGAAAGCGCGTCGGTAATCGCGTCGGATCGGTGATCGAGGACAACGGGGCGCCGCCGTAGTGCAAACAAGCCCGTCCCGGGCGGCGTTTAGAGCGAGCGGGCCTTCTCGAGCGCCTGTTGCAAATCTTCCGGAAGCGGGTCCTCCCGTTCGATTCGCTCCCCGGTGACGGGATGGTCGAAGGCGATCGTCCAAGAATGAAGAAACGGGCGGGTCAGGCTCAACTTTGCCGCCTCCGCCCCTCCCCCTCCGTACGTCCGATCGCCAAGGATGGGATGTCCAACAGAGGAGAGATGAACGCGAATCTGGTGCGTGCGGCCGGTTCGGGGTCGAGCCTCGACGAACGACGAGCGGGGCAACCGCTCGCGGACCTCCACTTCCGTGGCGGCCTCTTTCCCGGTGACCGCTCGGACGCGAATTCGGGCTCGTTCCCGGCCGAGTGGCGCCTCGATCCGGAATCGATCGTGGGCAAGGGCGCCACGTACCAGGGCCAGGTACGCGCGCTCGATGTCGTGCCGGCGAAACATCGCGGATAGCCGGCGATGAGCCTCGTCGTCCTTAGCCACGACCATGAGCCCCGACGTGCCGGCGTCGAGTCGATGGACGATTCCGGGGCGGTCCGGCTCGGTACCGCTCGACAGTGACGTTCGGCGAGCCAAGAGCCGGTTCACCAGAGTCCCGGTTCGAACGGACGTCGTGGGATGGGTCAGGACCCCTGCCGGCTTGGAAACCACCAAGAGGTACGAATCCTCATAAAGGACGTCGAGGAGAGCCGGATCTGGTTCAAGGGGCCGATCGCCCTGGAGCTCGACGTCTACACGTTCGCCACCCGTCAGGCGAAACGATTTCGGCCGCGCACGTCCGTCGACCAGCACGCCGCCCGAGGCGATGGCGCGTTGGACATCCGCGCGTGGAACGCCCAGGCGCGTGGCAACCACCACGTCGAGCCGCCCGGGCTCGGCGACAAACGACTCCGTCATGATCCCGATGGAAGGGTTAGGGCTCCCGCCGGAACGCCGCCAAAGCCACGAGGACCGCTCCGATGACGATGGCAGAATCAGCGAGGTTGAACACGGGCCAGATGCGCAAATCGATGAAGTCGACGACCCGCCCGGTAACGCCCGGTCCGCGGATCACCCGGTCGGTCAGGTTGCCCAGAGCTCCGCCCAGGATGAGGCCGAGGCCGACCGCACTCATGGTGGAGGCCACCTTGGGAGAAGAGACGACGATGATCGCCGAGATCAGCACGGTCGCACCAAAGAACAGCCATGGTTGGCCGCCAAAGAGCCCGAATGCACCTCCGGCGTTGGTGGTGAACCTCAGATGGACGATGTCGTCGACCAATCGGATGGCCGGGCGGCCTTCGAGGTGTTGCTCGGCCAGGATTTTTGAGCCGCGGTCCAGGACATAGACCGCCACTGCTACCCCATAGAGAAAAAGCAGCCGCCGACGTTGGGCGGTCACGCCGTCAGCGGACGCGCTCTTCCGCCTGCTTGTCCTTGAGGCAGAGATTGGCGTACGGAAGGGCCTTGAGGCGGAGCTTTTCAATGGGCCGCCCGCACCGGTCGCACAGCCCGTACGTCCCGTCCGCCATCTTGGCGAGAGCCTTGTCGATCCGCTCCATCAGGTCGCGGAGATTGTTCACGAGAGAAAGGTCCCGCTCACGCTCGAACGTCGCCGTGCCGGCGTCCGCGTACTCCTCGTCAAAGCCCATCTCGCCCGTCAGCTCGCTCTGGTTGGTGGCGAACGTGGACTCCTCGAGCTCGTTGTACTGGGCCTCGAGATCCTTTCGCTCCGCGACCAGGCGCGCCTTCAGGTCGTCGAGCTCTTTTTTGGTTACAGGCGATTTTGTCGTGGCCATGTCAGAAATCCGAGGGACGGTAGCACAGGGCAGCAAAGAGGATACTAGGCGGCTCTGACTGGGCCGCCGTGCGGCCGTCTCGTGAGTAGAATCGGTCGCCGAACCAGGGGGAAAACGCCTCGTCCCTGAAGAGGGCGAGGCGTTCTTCAGTCAGGCGCCCGTTCCGGAGAGCTCCCAGGCGTCACAGGCGGGGGCCACCGAAATGGCAGTGCAGCCTGGCTGCCAAACGATGGAGGAATCCAGAAGCAATGCCTCGGCATCGACCCGCAAGCCAGAAGCCGGATCTCCCGCAGGTGGAGCGGGGGGTTCTCGAATTCTGGACGCGCGCGCGGATCTTCGAAAAGAGCTTGGAGCTTCGCAAGGGGGCGCCCGAATGGGTCTTCTACGAGGGGCCTCCCACCGCCAACGCGAAACCTCACGTGGGGAACATGGAGACCCGCGTTTTCAAGGACGTCTACCCGCGCTACTGGACGATGAATGGCCGGTACGTGCACCGGAAGGCCGGATGGGACTGTCACGGGCTTCCCGTCGAGCTCGAGATCGAGAAAGAGATCGGCACGAAGACGAAGCGCGACATCGAATCGTTCGGCGTCGCGGAGTTCAATCGTCTCTGCCGTGAGTCGGTAAAGCGGTACGTCGAGGAGTGGCGAACCGCCACGGAGCGCATCGGATTCTGGATCAACCTCGACGACGCCTACTGGACCATGGACGCCGAATACATCCAGAGCGTCTGGTGGGCTCTGAAGACGCTTCACGGCAGGGGTCTGCTGTACCAGTCCGACAAGGTAACGGCGTACTGCCCGCGATGCGGGACTCCGCTCTCGGATCACGAAGTGGCCCTGGGATACGAGGAGACAGACGACCCGAGCATCTACGTCCGCCTTCCCCTGATCACCGGGCCTCTCGCGGGCCAGGCGGATCTCCTGATCTGGACCACGATGCCGTGGACCCTCGTCCCGAACACGCTTGCGGCGGTGGGGCCGGACATTCGATACGTGCTGGCAACGGGAGGCCGCGCCGGGGACCGCGCTGTCGTCCTCGCCGCGAACCGGATCGAGGAAGCGCTGGGGCCGGAGGCGCGGGTCGTCCGCGATGTGTCACTCGAGGAACTGGTTGGGTCACGATACCGAGCGCCGTTCGAGCTGGTGGGCCCGGGATCGCCCTCGGACCCACAGGGGGATCCTGCGTCGTGGCGCTTCGTGGCGGTCGGCGATTTCGTGCGCACGGACGAAGGGACGGGCATCGTCCACACCGGTGCCGCGTTCGGCGAAGACGACCTCCGGCTGGCGCGGGAGCATCGGGCGCCCGTCATCAATCCCGTCGATCCGGAGGCCCGATTCGACGACCGCGCCGGCCCCTATGCCCGCATGTACATCCGCGACGCCGACGCGCACATCATCGAGGATCTGCGGAAGGCGGAGCTGCTGCTGTGGTCAGGGACGTATCGCCACAGCTATCCGTTCTGCTGGCGCTGCAAGACTCCGCTGGTCTACTACGCCCGTCCCGCGTGGTACATCAAGACGACGGCGTACCGCGAGCAGCTGCTCGCCGCCAACGAAACGGTCACCTGGTACCCGGAGCACATCAAGCACGGACGGTACGGCGACTGGCTTGCCAACAACGTCGATTGGTCGCTCTCTCGGGAACGGTATTGGGGCACTCCGCTTCCCATCTGGATCTGTGCGAACGGCCATGAGACCGCTGTGGCGTCGCTGGCGGAACTCTCCGAGCTAGCCGGCCGCGACGTCACCGGCATGGACCCGCACAAGCCATACATCGACGAAGTGACGATCGCGTGCCGGAAGTGCGAAAGCGAAGCTCGCCGTGTTCCCTATCTCATCGACGTGTGGTTCGACGCCGGCGCCATGCCATTTGCTCAGTGGGGGTACATGGGCGCCGATTCGCCTGCGAAGGACACGTTTGAGCGGCGGTTCCCCGCCCACTTCATCGCCGAAGCGCTCGACCAGACCCGCGGCTGGTTCTACACCCTCATGGCGGAGGCCGTCCTTCTGTTCGGGCAATCCTCGTATCGGAACGTCGTGTGCCTCGGTTTCATCGTGGACGAAGAAGGACGAAAGATGTCAAAGAGCCTGGGGAACGTGTTCGACCCCTCGCTCGTGCTCGACCGATACGGCGCGGACGCCTTGCGATGGTTCTTCCTCGCCGGTGGGTCACCCTGGGAGCCGCGCCGCATGTCGTTGAAGGCGATCGAAAACGTGGTACGCCTTTTCATGCTGACTCTGTGGAACACGTACCACTTCTATGTGACATACGCGAACATCGACGAGCCCGACCTGGCAACAGCCCCTCCGCCGACGAATCGACCCCCCCTGGATCGGTGGGCGTTGTCCCAGCTTCACGGCACGGTCGCCGTCGTCCGCCGGGCAATGGAGGGCTACGACGCCACCCGAGCGGCCAGACGAATCGCCACCCTGGTCGATGACCTCTCGAATTGGTACGTCCGTCGGTCCAGGCGGCGCTTCTGGGACCCATCGCGGAGCAGCGGCGACGGGACCGCGCCCGCCGAGAAGCTGTCGGCGTACGCAACGCTCCACGAGTGCCTGGCCACGGTTGCCCAGCTTTTGGCGCCGTTCACTCCATTCGTGTCCGAGGAGATCTACCGCAACCTCGTGGCGGAGCAGGCCGGTGGGGCGCCCGAATCCGTCCACCTCACCGACTTCCCGGTTCCGAACCACGGCGTGATTGACCCCGCCCTCGACGAGGCGATGTCGGTGATCCGGCAGATCGTCTCCCTCGGGCGTCAAGTACGTACCGAGTCCAAGGCTCGGATTCGGCAGCCGCTGGCAAGGGCCACGGTCCACCAGCCCGGCGACCCCCGCAGGCTGGACCGACTCCTGCCGTTGGTGGCCGAGGAGCTCAACGTGAAGGAAGTGACGTTCGCTCAGTCGCTCGAGGAGCTCACCGGGTGGCGCGCCAGACCGAAGTTCGCAGCGCTCGGGCCGCGGCTCGGGCGCGCCGTCCAGGAAGTGGCGGCGGTGCTTCAGAACGATGACGGCTCGCTCGCCGCTTCACTTGCCCGTGGGCACGACGTCACGCTGTCGGTTCCCTCGGGAACCGTGGTTCTGACCCCGGACGACGTCGACCTGGTGCAGGAGACGCAGGAGGGGTGGGGGCTCGCGTCGGAAGGCTCCGTGACGGTCGCTCTGGACCTTCGACTCACTGAGGAACTGAAGCGGGAAGGCATGGTGAGAGATCTCATCCACCACGTGCAAAACCTGCGCAAGTCGGCCGGGCTAGAGGTCACGGATCGGATCACGCTCGGCGTCAAAGGAGGACCCGATGTCTCCTCGGCGGTCGCACGGTACCGGGACCAGGTCGCGGCGGAAGTGCTGGCTGTCGATATCGTCGATTTCGTGGTTGGTGACGCCCTGGCCACGTCGGATGTCTCGCTGAACGGCGAGACAGTCGGCTTGTCGCTCAAGAGATCGTGATGACTCGAACAACCGACGCGAGCAGCAAAGAAAGGAAGAACGATGCCTGAACCGTTCGACATGACGCTGGTGCAGGCCGGGGCTCGACTGCGGCGATCCCCCTTCTTCGAGGCAGAACAGGCGTACGGACCGCTCGGCTACACGGTCTACAACCACACGCTGTTCCCTATTCGGTACGACGACCTGGAGGCCGAGTATTGGCATCTGATCAACCACGTCACGCTGTGGGACGTGGCCGTGGAGCGACAGGTGGAGATCACGGGGCCCGACGCCTTCCGCTTCACGCAAATGCTGACGCCTCGCGACCTCACGAAGTGCTCGGTCGGGCAGGGCAAGTACGTTGTGATCACCTCGCCCGACGGCGGCATCGTGAACGATCCCGTCCTGATGCGCCTGGGGGAAAACCACTTCTGGCTGGCGCTCGCCGATAGTGACGTCCTCCTTTATGCAATGGGGATCGCGGCGACGAGCGACATGAAGGTCGAGCTTCGCGAACCCGACGTGTCGCCGCTTCAGGTGCAGGGGCCGCATTCGAAGGACGTGGTGCACTCGTTGTTCGGCGATCAAGTGCTGGACCTGCGCTATTACTGGTTCCTGGAGACCGACCTCGATGGAATTCCGGTCGTGGTCACAAGAACCGGCTGGACGGGCGAAGTCGGATACGAGATTTACCTGCGCGACGGAAGCCGTGGAACCGATCTGTGGGAACGGATCATGGACGCCGGGCGGGTGTACAACATCCGCCCCACGGGTCCGTCGGACATCCGGCGTGTCGAGGCGGGCATCCTGAACTATGGAGCCGACATGACGCTCGAGAACAATCCCTACGAGGTCGACCTCGACCGATTGGTCGACCTGGAGAAAGCGGACGACTTCATGGGCAAGGAGGCTCTGCACAGAATTCGAGAGCAGGGCCTCACCAGGAAGTTGGTCGGCATCGAAATCCACTCCGAGCGGCTGAGCTTCAACGATCGGAAGTGGCCGGTTCGCATCGGGGGGGAAGAGGTCGGCACGGTGACGTCAGCGCTGTACTCTCCGCGCCTCAAGAAGAACATCGGGTACGCGTGGGTGCCGATCGAGGGAGCGGCGCTCGGCACGGAATTGGAAGTCGAAACGCCTCTTGGCGACGCACGCGCCGTCGTGGTGGAAAAGCCGTTTGTGGATCCGGCAAAGGAGATCCCGAAGAGTTAGCTAGCTACTCCTCTCCCCAGAAGAGCTCGCGAAGCGACCGCTCGTCCTCGTCACCGTCGCCCCGCTCCAGGGGCTGATCGCCTGAGCGCTCGTCGAACCGGAACGGTTCAAAGGGTTGGGTCGCCGGGAGGTCCCGCTGCGGGAGTCCCTCCTCGAAGGAGCGGCCGGGCTGATCTTCTTCGAGCCGGCTGACCGGGGGCCGCGCCACCCGCCGCTTCGGCTTGAAGAGGTCGGCCGGAGCTCCTTCCGAGGGGGCATCCCCCCAGAGCGGGCCTCCAGAGCGTCGTTCGGGGGCGGTCGAAGCGGCGGGGGGGGAGGCAGGACCCTGGTCCTTTGCTCGCCGGCCGTCCTCAGCATCACTGCCGCCCCGGCGGTCGGGCGCTTTGGCTCGTTCGCGCGAGGCGATTCGTTCTGGCCGAACGGGCTCTCGCTCCGCCGGCCGCTTTCCCGATCTCCTCGAGATCTCCCGCTCACCTGTCGTGTTCGGCTGCGACCCCGCGATCCGTGGGGCGGTCTCCCCGGGAAGCGCCGTGCGATCCGGGTCGACCGGAGCGACGGTGTCCTCTTGAAGCGGTGACGGCTCCTCTCTGATCTGGCGCACTTCCTCGCGGACGGAATCGGCGTGTTCCTGAATGAGGCGGGCCATGCTCTGGAGGAACTCACGCTCACGTCCGAGGAATGGACGGATGGCCTGAACCATGCTGTTCTTTTTCAGAAACGACCCGACGCTCGGAGCACCCTCGGCCATCGCCGGCGAGCCCTCGGTCACCTCCCGTACCGACTGAGCCTGTGCCTCGGCCTCTTGAAGCATTCTGGCCGCCTCTTCGCGCGCCCGGCGAAGCGTGGCCTCGGCTTCGGCCTGCGCGGCCCTGGCCTCCTGCTCGCGGTTCTCCAGCTCCGCTCTCAATCTCACGTTCTCGGACTGCAGCCGCGCCAGTTCCTCGGTCAAGGCGTCCAGGAACTCATCCACCTCGCGCTCGTTGTAGCCGCGAAACGAGAGCCGGAACTCTTTCTGTTGGATGTCCATTGGCGTAATGCGGCGAGGCTCGGCCGGGGCGGCCATCATCCCGGATTCGAGTTCTGCGCGTTCCCTGCGTCTCTTCCGCATCAAATGGAGACCTCCGATGTCATCGTGTGCAAAGCGCCTGCCGAAGCACGCCGATCACGATGAAGATGATTATGGGTGAGAGGTCTAATGCTATCGCACCTATCCGAACGGGTGGAACCATGTTTCTGAGCGGCCGCATGACGGGTTCCGTGAGGGCGTACACGACGTCCATGATTCGCCGAATCGGCCCGGAGAACGGGATGGGGAACCAGGACGAGATGATCCTCACCAGCATGATGATCCAGTAGACGAAGAGCAGGATGCAGATGATCTCCACGTCTCGCTCCTTCTCGGGCGCCTGCTCGCGGCGGCGCGTTTCCGTCAGAACTGGTTGAAGAAGCTCCCGTCGACCAGCCGCTCGCGATCCTCGGCGGAGACCTCCAGGTTTGCCGGGGTCATGAGATAGACTCGGGACGCCACCATCTCGATGCTGCCTTCCAGGCCGAATACCAAGCCCGAGGCGAAGTCGACCACGCGTCTGGCGACGTAGTCCTCGGTTCCCTGGAGGTTCATGATCACGGCTACGCCCTGTTTGAATCGTTCACCGATGTCGCGAACGTCGTTGAACCGCTTCGGCTCGGCTCGGTGGATGGATGCGACCGCGGGCGGCCGGACGGTCGGCATGGTCCTGACGACGGCTTCGGGTCGATCGGGGACGACTTCCGCGCTTCGAACACGCGCCGCCCGGGGCTGAACCGCGCCTCCGCCAGCGGCCTCGAGGGGCTCCTCGTAGTCCTCGAGCTCCTCGTCTTCGACCAAGCCCAGGTACGTCCCGACCTTCTTCCACACCCCGGCCATCTACGTCTCCTTCGCGCCTCGACTCCCCCGCCCCGCGCCCTCGGGTGAACGCTTCTGTGGCCGATCTCCGAAGAGCGCGGTCCCGATCCGCAACATCGTAGCCCCTTCCTCCACTGCAACTTGGTAATCAAGCGACATTCCCATCGACAATTCCGTTAGGTCGGGCCACCTCCGATGGAGGCGGTCGCGGAGCTCCCGGAGCCGGACGAAGTACGGACGAGCGGCCTCGGGTTCCGGTGACCATGCTGGGATGGTCATGAGCCCGATCACGCGGATGCCGGCCAGATCCTCGACGGCTTCGAGACTCGCAGCGACGGCTCCGGGCAGGACGCCGTTCCGCCTGCCGGTGAAGTCGACTTGTAGGAGGCACGGGATCGTCTTTGGCAGATCGGAAGCTCGCCGCGCCACCCGCTCCAGGGCCCGACCCGGGACGGCGGAGTGAATGACGCTGGCATGCGTGGCGACGACTCGCGCTGTGCCGCTCTGGAGCGCTCCGATGAAGTGCCACGTGGCCTCTACGGTTGCCGCTTTCTCCGCCAGCTCTGCCGCGTAGTTCTCCCCGAAGTTGGTAAGCCCAGCGGCGCGTGCGAGCGCCACGCGCTCGGCGGGGACGAGTTTCGTCACGCCGATCAGCACGACGTCATCCGGGTTGCGCCCCGATCGCCCGCACGCAGCCTCGATATTGGCGCGTACGTCGTGAAGAGCCGCGGCGATCGGGTCCATCAGGGCATCCGCATTGCGATGAGCGCCTGACGGCCCGTTACGCCGTCTCGTCGGTAGGAGAAAAAACGTTCTTCCTCGCACGCGGTGCAGACGCCGGCGGTCTCGACTTCGTGAACTCCTCGAACACGCAATGACTGTTCAATCGTTGCGCCGAGATCCAGTTGGAGGCGGCCCCGGTCCATTCGGACCACCGCATCGGTTTCGGCCCCCGCGGTGACGGCGGACGCGACGTCCTCGCCGACCTCGTAGTGGTCGACGCCAATACCCGGTCCCAGAGCGGCCTTGATCGCACGCGGATCTTCGAAGGCCGAGATCGCCTTGCCAATGATCCCGGCGGCCACACCTCTCCAACCGGCGTGGACCACCGCGACCGTGCCGCGTCGGGGATCGACGAGCGCCAGGGGGAAGCAGTCCGCGGTGAGGACCGCAAGGGCGGTGCCGGCGTCCGACGTGATTAGTGCGTCCGTGTCGTCGAACGCCGTCGACGGATCGGTGAATCCGGCGCCGGCGCGTTCCCGGCCGACCGGTTCCATGTTGGCGCCATGGACCTGTCGACCGCATGCGAATTCAGAGATGGCGAGAGCGTCGCAAACGCGAGACCGGTTCGCGGCGGCCCTGTCCGGCTGATCACCGTTTCGAAGTCCAAGGTTCAGACTGTGGAACGCACCAGTGCTGGTGCCCCGTTCTCGTTCGGTGAATACGGCGAGGAATCCGTCGGATTCGATCGTCGCCGACACCAGCGCAAGGACGCCGTTGCTGAACTCTCTTCGTTCGAGCACTCGGCCATTATCAAAGGAGGGGGTGGGGACGGGAACCTTTCCGCCGAGGCGGGGGAAGGGCGCCTCGAGCCCCTCCCGCCCCCACCCGTAGGGGCCGCGCGACCCCTAGCTCTTGAGGAAGTCCGGGATGTCGAGATCCTCCTCGGGCTCACCAACGACCACTGCCGGGGCAGGCTTGAAGACGTCTTCCTCGTCCTCTTGCTCGCGAAGGACGGTGGGAGTCTCCTGCTCACGGGGCGCCGGCCGAGAAACGAGCCGCTCCTGTCTTCCATCCCCCATCTTGTCGAAGCCCGCGGCGATCACCGTGACCCGCACCTGATCGCCGAGCCCGTCATCGATGGTCGCGCCGAAGATGATGTTCGCGTCGGGATGCGCCACATTCGTGATGGTCTCGGCAGCGTGGTGAACCTCGTGCAGCGAAAGATCCGACGGTCCCGCCACTGAAAGAAGAACTCCCTTTGCTCCCTCGATCGAGGATTCGAGGAGTGGCGACGAGATCGCTCCCCGCGCGGCATCCTCCGCGCGGTTCTCACCCGATCCGAGCCCTATGCCCATGAGCGCCGACCCAGCGCCCGTCATCACCGCCTTGACGTCCGCGAAGTCGAGGTTGATCAGGCCGGGCGTCATGATCAGCGAGGTCATGCCCTCTACACCCTGATAGAGGACCTGATCGGCCATCTTGAACGCGTCGACCATGGGGGTGACGGGGTCGGCGACCTGGAGAAGGCGGTCGTTTGGAACGATGATCAGCGTGTCGACCGCGCCCTTGAGGTCGCTGATACCCAGGTCCGCCTGCGTCGCGCGTTTCCGGCCCTCGAAGGAGAACGGCCGCGTCACTACGCCGATGGTGAGCGCCCCGAGATTCCGGGCGATCTCGGCGACAACCGGAGCTCCGCCGGTGCCGGTTCCACCCCCTTCGCCGGCCGTGATGAACACCATGTCGGCGCCCTTGAGGATCTCCTCGATCTCGGTGCGATGTTCCTCGGCGGCGCGCCTGCCGACCTCCGGATCGGATCCCGCTCCCAGGCCGCGAGTGGTGTTCCGACCGATATCAAGCTTTACGTCAGCTTCAGACATCAGGAGAGCCTGCGCGTCCGTATTGATTCCGATGAACTCGACGCCCTTGAGCCCCGCTTCGACCATCCGATTGACGGCGTTCACTCCCCCGCCGCCGATCCCAACCACCTTGATCACGGCCAGGTAGTTTTGCGGAGCGTGCATCCTTCCTCTCCTGTCGCCTCTGCGTGCGAACGAGGCCCCTTCGCTGCCCTCACTAACCGTTAAGTAAAGGTCCATATTATGTAAACCTCATCGGCAAGCTGAGGACGTTACAACACCGATTCCGGAGCGGTCAAGCGGTCGATGCGATTCGGACGGCGGGAATCAGCGTGGGGGCGGTCGGAACCGAGACGTCGATGCTCTTCGTTTTGGTGCCCGTCCGCATCGACCAATCAATGACCGACTCGAGAACCGCGGCCTTTACGGACATCAGGGCGCGATCGCCGTACGCGACGACGGTGCCGTCCCGAAGTCGCAGCTCGATCCGGCCCGAGTCTTCCACAGTGATGTCCTTGACCAACCGCCGAAGCCTCTGCGGCATGGCGCGCGCGACCGCCAGTCCAGTCTGGGCGAGGATGGTTTTCGCTCCTCCGGTGGCCGGCGTGGCGGAGATGGCCGGCAGTGTCCCGGTCTGTTTCTTCTTGCCGAGCACTTTCCCGTCCGGGCCCACGAGCGCGCCCGAGTCGGGCAGCACGGCTACGGGACGGCGCTCCTTGATGACGACGGTCAGCGTTGAAGGCAGCGTTCTCGAGACGCGGGCTTCGCTGATCCTGGGATGCCTTTCAAGCCGGCGCTCGATCGTCCCGGGGAGGGTCCAAAGGACGTTGACCTCGCCCGTGAGGTTTCCGACCCTGGCAATCTGCGCTTTGGTGAGGTGAACGTTCCCCCGGATTTCCAGCGTGTGAAGGTTGAAGATCGCGGAATTGGTCACCCACCAGGTGGCGGCACCCAACACCGCCAATCCTGCCAGTGCGGCCGGCCACGTGGCAGCGGCCACTCGAGTCGCGATACCGCGGAGCCAATGCTCGGAGACCACGCGGATACGGCTAGAGACGTTGTCGCTCGAAGTCACCGACAAGTTGCACCTCCGGTTCCAGACGGATGCCGAACTGGTCCTCGATCCTTTGCTGAAGCAGCGAGATCAGGTCGCGGACATCGCCTGCCCGAGCGCCGGGTTTCGCCACGATGAAGTTGGCGTGCTTCGTTGAGACCGACGCGTTCCCGACTGAGAGGCCCTTCGCGCCGATCGCCTCAACGAGCCGAGCCGCATGGTCGCCGGGTGGGTTCTTGAAGACGCTCCCGCAGTTCGGCTCGGCGAGCGGCTGGGTGGCTCGCCGCCAGTTCCTCGCGTCATCCATGCCGCGCCGAATCTCTTGCCGGTCGCCGGGCCGCAGGACGACCGAAGCCCCCACGACGACGCTCCCTTCGGGAAGCGAGGACCGCCGGTAGCTGAATTGCGCCTCGCCCACCGGCACGCGAGAGCGCGCGTTTGAAGAAATCGAGTAGATGTCGATGGCCTCCAGTACTTCCTCCATGGACCGGCCGTGCGCTCCAGCGTTCATGCGCACCGCACCGCCCAGCGATGCCGGGATGGCCACGCCGAACTCGAGACCGGCCAACCCATGAGCCAGGGCGACCCCCGAGAGAGCCGGGAGGGGCATCGCCCCGCCCGCGTGTAGGCGGACCCCGTCGCGTGCGGTCCACCGGTAACCGCGACCAAGCCGGATAACCAGACCGTCGAACCCAAGGTCCGATACGAGGATGTTCGACCCCTTGCCGATGATCGTCCAGGGCACGCCGGTAGCCTGAACGGCAAGCGCGGCGGCCAGGAGGTCCGAATCGCTTTCGGCTTCCAGGTACAGCGCTGCGGCGCCGCCGATGCGAAACGTGGTGAGGGGCGCGAGCGGAAAAGACGTCCGAAGTCGTGGGCCGCACGCCGCGCGTAGCATCGCCTCGGCCTCGCGAAGGGCATCCCCGGCTCCCATCGTGGTCATGACGCCGTCTCCCGGAGCCGTTCGAGGGTTTCCTCTCCCGCCATCGTGATGTCGCCGGCTCCCATGGTCATGACGAGGTCTCCCTGGCGTACTTCCCGTGCAAGGAGCCACGCGACGTCCGAGCGACGGGGCAGGTAAATCACCCGCTTTCCCGGAGCGACCTCGACGAGCGCTTCGACCAGCAGCTTCCCGGTGATACCGGGGATGGGCGGCTCACCGGCCGCGTACACGTCGGTGATCACCGCCACGTCGGCCCCGGCCATGCTCTCCCCCAGCTCCCGCCACATCGAGGCGGTCCGCGTGTACCGATGAGGTTGAAACACCGCGACGATCCGGCCAGGGTTCCCCATACGTGCCGTCTCGAGGACCACCTTGACCTCGCTCGGGTGATGCGCGTAGTCGTCCACGAACCGGACCCCGCCGGCCTCACCTCGAAGGTCGAATCGCCGGCGAACGCCCGTGAACGAACCGAGAGCATGGGCAGCGCGATCGAGTGGAAGACCGAGGAGTGCCGCCACAGCGAGCGCTTCGGCTGCGTGCCGGACGTTGTGCTCTCCGGGAACTGCCAGCTCCACGTCGACCGGGGTCCCGAGCACGTCCACGCGGGCACGGGAGCCCGTTGCACGCGGCTCCCACGACGACACCACCACGTCGTACTCAGGAGCCGAACCCTCACGAATGACGTTTGATGCGCCCTGGAGCGCTCTCCGAACGCCGGGATCGTCCCACCAGGCGACGACGGTCGTGGCCTGTTTCGCGAATGCGGTGAAGGCTTGCTCGATCTCCTCCCGCCCGGCGTAGAAATCGAGGTGATCCTCCTCGATGTTCGTGATGAGGGCGATATCCGGATGCAGGAGCAGAAACGAGCCGTCGCTCTCGTCTGCTTCGGCCACGAAAATGTCGCCCGACCCGATCCCCGCACCCGACCCGATCTCGTTCAGATCGCCGCCGACCACGAATGTCGGATCGCTTCCGATGCCCGACAGCATCACCGTGATCATCGAGGTCGTGGTGGTCTTCCCGTGCGTGCCCGCCACGGCTACCGTTCTGTGTCCCCGCGTCAGCGCCGCGAGGACCTGAGCCCTGCTTACCACGGGGATTCCCCGCCTGCGTGCCTCCTGGAGCTCGGGGTTGTCCGGCGGGATCGCGGTCGAAACGACGACGGCGTCAGGGTTGCCCACTTGTTCGGCCCGGTGCCCCACGAAGATTTCGGTGTTCGAACGAAGTCCTTCGAGGGTCCGCGAATCCTTGAGGTCGGACCCGGTCACGACCACTCCCCGAGCCACGAGAAGTCGGGCTATGCCACTCATCCCCGCGCCGCCGATTCCAATGAGGTGAGCGCTCCGCCATCCGGTGATGTCGGGAAGGTCAAGCGCGGTGATCGCGCTGATCCGGTCGGGTGGCGTCCGCCCGTCGGACGGTTCGCGGCGAGCCGAATCCCGGCTCACGCGGCCGCTCCCTTCCGTTCTGCCGTCGCCCTGGCCAGATCGGCCAGGCGAACCGCGGCGTCCGGGCGGCCGAACGATCGCAACGCGGTTCGCATCGCCTCGAGCCTCTCGTCGTGGTCGACCAGACTCTCGATTCTCTGGGCGAGCGTCGCGGCGGAGAGTTGCTGGTCCAGCAGCACGCTTGCTCCGCCGGAGCGTTGCAGAGCGCGCGCGTTCGCCTCCTGATGCCCACCGGTCGCATACGGATACGGGATGAGGAGAGCGGGAATTCCGCACACCGCCAGCTCCGCCACCGTGGTGGCGCCTGCGCGCGCCACCGCAACGTCGGCAACGGCATACGCCAGCTCCATCCGCTCGACGAACTCGAAGACTCTGACGGCGATTCCGTCGCCATCCCCACGTATGGCGCGACGCACCGAATCGAAGTGTGCCGGGCCGGTCACCAGCACCACCTGGAGGTCTCGCCGGTGTGCCAGGACGCGGCAGGCTCCGGCGGCGGCGCGCCCAACGTGAAGAGCTCCCTGGCTTCCACCGAAGACGAGGATGGTCTTTCTGCTCTCGTCCAGTCCGAACTCCTCCCGGGCTTCCTTGGCCAGAAGCGCACGGTCTTCGGGCACCCGAGCGATCTCGTCCCGCACCGGGTTGCCGGTCACCGACGAGCGGATGCGCTTCCTGAAGAACCTGGAGGCCTCGGGGAACGAAAGGGCAACCGCGTCCGCCGACCACGCGAGCAGGCGATTCGCCAACCCGGGAACCGCATTCTGTTCGTGAAGCAGGATCGGCCGTCGTTCGCGCCGCGCGGCGAGCACTGTCGGGACGCTCACGTAGCCACCCATTCCGACCACCACGTCAGCGGTTCGAACGATGGGACGGCACGTCCTTGCTGCTTGGAGAACGACTGACGGGATCCGAAGAGCCGAGAGCGAAACGGCGCGACGAAACGGCGCCGCCGGAACCGGCTGGAACGGGAACCCCGCAGCCGGGATCAGCTTCGCTTCCAGACGTTCTTCGGTTCCGACGAACGTCACCTCGTCCCCTCGGTCCTGCAGAGCCCGCGCGAGGGCGAGACCCGGAAAGATGTGTCCCGCCGTTCCTCCCGCGGCGATCACAACGTTCATGGCCGCTTCGGTCTGCGTTTTGTTCGCACGAGGCTCGCCCGGCCGATGGAGAACAACAGGCCCGTCGCGGCGAGCGAAACCACGAGCGCGGAACCGCCGAACGAGAGAAACGGAAGCGGAACGCCGGTGATGGGAAGCACGCCCGTTACCGCGCCGAGGTTGATGAGCGTCTGAAGGCCGAGCCAACCGGTGATCCCGGCGGCGAGGAGCCGGCCGAATGCATCGCGAGCGCGGAGCGCGATCCGGATACCGCAGTACAGGAAGGCTCCGAACAGCGCGAGGACCACCACCTCGCCGACCAGTCCCAGCTCTTCTCCCAGAATGGAGAAGATGAAGTCAGTGTGCGCGTTCGGGACGTACAACCACTTCTGACGGCTCGCGCCGAGCCCGACGCCGACCAGCTGCCCCGACCCCAGCGCGATCAGCGACTGGACGATCTGATATCCCGTGTTCTGGGGGTCCGCCCACGGACGGAAGAACGAGAGAAGGCGGGTCCGCCGGTATCCCTCGCCCAGGATCAGGGCCGTACCGATCAGTCCGCTCAGCACCGCGACCACGCCGAGCTGCCACAGCCGCACGCCGGCGACAAAAAGGAGGATGAACACCGATCCTCCGATCACGACCGCGGTCCCCAGGTCGGGCTGCAAGAGGATGAGCGCGGTCACCGCTCCGACGATGAGGACGAGCGGCATCACCCAGCGAATCGGCTCGTGGACGTGGTGGAGGTGGCGAGCCAGGAGGGCGGCGGTGACGGCAATCACTGCCAGCTTCGCGGCCTCCGACGGCTGCAAGGACACCGGCCCGACCGACAGCCAGCGCGCCGCCCCTCCCGCCACCACTCCCAATGACGGATGAAGGACCATGAGGAGCAGCACCACGACCACCAGGAGCAGCAGCAACGAAAGCTTCTGCCACACGTGGTAGCGAATCCTGGCAACCAGGATGGCCACGACGGCGCCGATTCCCGCGTAGAACAGCTGGCGCTTGAAGAACAGGAAGCTCGAACCGTATTCGGCGAAGGAAGAGACCGAGCTCGCCGACAACACCATGACCAGTCCGATCAGCGTGAGTGCCGACGCCGAAACGGCCAGCGCTCCCAGAACCCGGCGCTGACTCCGTTCGGCTCTGGCCCTCGCGACCGCGGGAGGAACCTCGTCGGGACGCACGACGCGAAGGCGAGGGAGCGTGGCGGCGCTTTCAGCGGGCATGGCCGTCCCTCCTTTGCGCCGAGCTTCCCGCGGAGACCGCTCCGCGCGCCACAGAAGCGGCGGCGGCGGCGAAGCGGCGTCCGCGGTCGCGGTAATCGCGGAACATGTCCTGGCTGGCGCAGGCCGGCGCCAGGACCACCAGGCCGTCGCGTGGCGCGCGTTCGAAGGCAATCTTCACGGCCTCCTCCAACGATGAAGCGACGTCGACCGGGACGGCGTCCCGGAAGATCTCCGCGATCGCCTGAGCGGCCTCACCGATCGCCACAACGGAAACCAGACGAGGCGCCGCCTGGGCGAGCGGCGTGAGATCCACTCCCTTTGCCAGGCCGCCGGCGATAAGCACCACGCGGTCGAGTCCCTCCAGCGCGGCGAGCGCTGCGTGCGGATTCGTCGCCTTCGAGTCATCGATGAAGCGCACCGAATTGACTTCCGCCACCACCGCGCCACGATGCGGAAGGGGCGAGAACGACGCGATCGCATCCCGGACCGCTTCTGGAGAGATGCCGAACGCCAGAGCCGCTGCCGCCGCCGCGGCCGCGTCGGCGACGAAGGCGGGAGCGCGGGAGCGAGCTGTTCCCAAATCGACGCCGTCTGCCGGCGGATGTCCGTTTGTCGTCGCGGCGGCGGACGATTCGATTCGAGCAAACAGGCGCCCATCCATCACTCCGACCTCGCCCTGCTCCGGCGGTCCCGACCGGAACCACCGAACGACGCAGGGCGCCCTCCGCGACACTCGGGACGAGTGGGCGTCGTCACGGTTGCCGATGTGGATGTCTCGCTCGGATTGAAGCGCGAATATCCGGGCTTTCGCCTCCGTGTAAGCGGTGAACGACCCATGCCAGTCCAGATGATCGGGAGCAAGGTTCAGCAGGACGGAGACTCGCGGATGGAGGCTCTCGTGAAACCGAAGTTGGAATGATGACGCCTCGACCGCCAGCGCGTCGGCAGACTCTCGAGCGGCGAGGGAAAAGGGATACCCCACGTTGCCGCAGGCCCGAGCGGCGAGGCCGGCAGCGCGCATCATCGAGGCGATCAATTCGACAGTTGTGGTCTTTCCGTTGGTCCCGGTGACGGCGACGAACGGGACACGGCAGAGACGCGCACCGATCTCGAGCTCGCTCCACACGGGGATTCCGCCGGTCAGTGCCCACTGGACGACGGGCGCGTGCTCGGGAATGCCCGGGCTCACCACCAGCACGTCCGCCCGGTCCAGGTGCTCCGGCCGGTGTCCCCCTCCGGCGAAATTCACGCCGGGTGGCACGGTGAGCGGACCGTCGCTGTTGGCATCGTCGGAAGCGAGGGCCGTCAGGTCTTCCATCGAACGCGTCTCGGTCACCAGAACCGACGCGCCCTCCTCCGCCAGCACCGACGCAGCGGCGCGGCCGCTCACGCCGAACCCGGCCACCACGGCTCGCAAGCCAGCGAACGCGCCCGTCATACGGTCCCTCCCCGGGCAAGGAAGTCGGCGTAGAAGAGTCCCAGGCCGAACGCGACGGCAAGACCCGCGAGGATCCAGAACCGAACGATCACGGTGAACTCCGGCCATCCGACGAGCTCGAAGTGATGGTGGATGGGAGCCATCCGAAACACCCGGCGCCCCGTCAGGCGGAACGCCGCGACCTGGACGATGACGGAGGTCGTCACCAGCACGTAGAGGCCGCCCAGGATGAGGAGGAGGAGCTGGGTTTCGGTCATCACGGCCAGTGCGGCCATGAGGCCGCCGAGCGCCAGGGATCCGGTATCGCCCATGAAGATCTTTGCGGGAGCGGCGTTCCACCACAGGAACCCGGCCACCGCGCCGAGCGCTCCGGCGGCGACGATTGCCACGTCCAACGCCGGTAGGACGCGGATCGGGTAGCACGCCTCAGGCGGAGCGGCCAGGAAACAGGAGTGCCTCGCTTGCCAGAACGAGATGATCACGTACGCCGCGAACACGAGCGCTGCAGAGCCGGAGGCCAACCCGTCGAGTCCGTCCGTGAGGTTCACGCCGTTGGCGGACGCCGCCACCATGAGAAAGACCCAGAGGTAAAACGCGATCTGGAGCCGGAGCCCGGTGTCGGCACGAATGAACGACACCTCGGTGGCCACATGGGAGAGCTTCACCGCGACGAAGGCGAAGCCCACCGCGACCAGTGCCTGCCCGAGCAGTTTCGTCGTCTTGTTCAGGCCGAGCGAGCGTTGCCTTCGAATCTTGATCAGGTCGTCGATGCTGCCGACGATCCCGAGGCCGACCGCGACGCCCAACACGGCAAGTCCAGCGGTGGTGAACGGAGTTCGAACCCTCGCCGCGAGATATGCCAGGCACATCGCCCCGATGATGACCGCGCCGCCCATCGTCGGCGTCCCGGTCTTGACCAGATGTCCCTGCGGCCCGTCTTCACGGATGTGCTGCCCCCACCCCCACAACCGAAACACCCTGATCGCGATAGGCGTTCCGAGCAGCGTCGCCAGAAGCCCCACGCCGGCAGCGATCATGATCGCCGTCACGGCGCCGACTCCACGGCGGCCTGATCCGAGCGAAGCGCCTCGGCCAGCCGTTCCAGACCGGCGGCGCGGGACGCCTTGACGAGCACCAAGTCGCCGGGACGAGCAAGGCTCCTCACCGCCCAGAGGGCTTGACTCACGTCGTCGCACACCTGGATGTGCTGGGGCTCAAGACCTTCCCGTTCCGCCCCCGCCGCGATGAGACGCGCCTCCTCCCCCACGGTTACCAGGTCGTCGATCCCCAACCGGACCAGCAGCTCGCCGATTCGTTCATGTTCTTCCATCGAGATCGGCCCGAGCTCGGCCATGGTTCCCAGGACGGCAATGCACCGTCCGTCGCCGGCCATCCACCGTGCGGCCCTGAGGGCCGCCGACATGGAGGTCGGGTTGGCGTTGTACGAGTCATCGACGACGGTCATGCCGTCCCGGGTCTTGAAGACGTCCATTCGACTCCCGGACACATGAGCGCCGGCGAGGCCCTTCGCCGTCTCGTCCGCCGTCACGCCCAGGACCGCTCCGACCGCCGCCGCGGCCAGCGCGTTCGGCACCATGTGCTCGCCGGGGACCGGAAGAGCGACAGGTGCCGATCCTGAAGGCGTTACGAGCCGGAACGTTGCCTTCCCGGTTTGGCGGCTCAGCTCGATGCGCTCAGCCCTGACTTCGGCGTCATCTGACCGGCCGAAGAAGACCGGCTTTGCGTTCGTGTGAGACGCGTACCCCTTGACCACCGGATCGTCCGCGTTGAGGACCGCGGCACCGTCGTGCGGCAGCGCTTCGGGTAGCTCACGCTTGGCCGCCCGAAGCACCTCTGGCGATCCGAACAGTTCCATGTGCGCCACGCCCACGTTCGTGACCACGCCAACGTGTGGCCGGGCGACGTCACAGAGGAGGCGGATGTGCCCCGGCCCCCGGCTCCCCATCTCGCAGACGATCACGTCCGTGTCGTCGCCGGCCTCGAGGATCGTCAGGGGAAGACCGACCTCGTTGTTGAACGACGCCCGGCTCGCCACGACCTTGAAGCGCTGTTTCAGCACCGCCGTCGTCATGTCCTTCGTACATGTCTTTCCGGTGGAACCGGTGATTCCCACAACGGCCGCCGGCAGCGTCGACCTCGCCGCTCTGGCGAGCTCGAGAAGCGCCGCTCGCGTGTCGTCCACCTCGACCAGGCGGTCCTCGGGCCGGCCGTCGATCGGTGCGCCTTTCTGAACGAGGGCGCCGGCCGCGCCGGCATCCAGAGTCTCGCGGACGAACCGGTGTCCGTCGCTTCGTTCACCGCGGATCGCGACGAAGAGATCCCCCGGACGGGTGTTCCGACTGTCGATCGAGACACTTCCGTATTCGATCGCCGCCGCCTCGGCGTCCACCGAGCCGCCGGTCACGGCGGCAACCTCTCCAAGCGTGCGACCGCTCATTGGAGTCTCCGCGTTGCGCGCGGTTCGGCAGGTCCGCGTTCGCCAAGGATGGCTCGCAACTCCTCCGAGGCGACCACTCGGTCGTCGAACGGGATGGTCCGGTCGTGAAATTGCTGTCCGGTCTCGTGGCCCTTTCCGGCGATCACCACCACGTCGCCTTCGCCCGCCCCGGCCAGGGCCACCTGGATGGCTGCGCGACGGTCCGGCTCGACGACGTACCGCCCGCCTCGCCGGACGGCTCCGCGTTCGATCTCCGCGATGATCGCGTTCGGGTCTTCCGACCGGGGGTTGTCGGACGTGATCACGGTCAGATCCGCGAGGCGAGCGGCCACCTCTCCCATCATCGGGCGCTTGTCTCTGTCGCGGTCTCCACCGCACCCGAACACTACGATGAGGCTTCGGTCAGTCAGTTCGCGCGCGGTTCGCAGGACGTTGTCGAGACTGTCGGGTGTGTGCGCGTAGTCGACCAACACCAGGAACGGCTGTCCTTCGTCGACCGGCTCGAGCCGTCCAGGCACTCCACCGAGGAGGGCGATTCCCTCCGTGATGGCTTCGTCGGGGATCCCGACCTGCCGTGCGGCGGTGAAGGCCGCGAGGCAGTTCGACGCGTTGAACGCGCCGCGGAGCTTCGATCGGATCAGAAGCCCATCGACGGTGAACGACAGCCCGCCTGCCGACAGGTCGACGTCATTTCCCCTCAGCCGGGCACCGTCCGTGAACCCGAAGGTCGCCACCTCGATGTCCGCTTGCCCCGCAATGACTCGCCCTTCCGGCGAGTCCCAGTTGATCGCGCCCCGATCGGAAAGCTCGGCAGCGAACAGACGCGCCTTCGCCTGAAGGTACGCGTCCATCGTTCCGTGGTAGTCGAGGTGATCCTGCGACAGGTTCGTGAAGACACCGCAGCGAAACCTCGTTCCGTCAACGCGGCGCTGGTCCAACCCGTGGGACGAGACCTCCATGGCCACGGCCTGGACGCCGCGTTCGGCCATCTCGGCCAACATCCGCTGGAGGTCCGGAGCCTCCGGCGTGGTCCGCTCGAATGGCATCGCCTCCCCGTCGATTCGTACGCCGGTGGTCCCGATGACGCCGGGGCGGTGGTTCGCCGCCCGAAAGATCGACTCGAGCAAATAGGTGATGGTGGTCTTGCCGTTCGTCCCAGTCACCCCGACGACGGTGATGGCGTCCGAGGGACGACCGAACAGCGCCGCCGAAACGGCACCCATGGCTGCCCGTACCGACGGAACTCGAATCTGCGTGCATGGAGCATCCACCCACCGTTCCACCATCAGCGCGGCGGCGCCGCGGCTGCATGCGTCCGCGGCAAAGATGTGGCCGTCGGTCCGTGAACCGGGAACACAGAAGAACAGCGAGCCGGTCGTGGCGGTGCTCGAGCGGTACGTGACGTCGGTGATCGAGACGCCGGCGTTGCCGCGGACCTCGGACGCCTCGATTCCCCTCAGAAGCTTTTCGAGGGGCATGCCATTGGTCCCGGTGGGGGCGGTTCCTGAGGTCTTCAACCGGCGCTCGCGTGAGGTGAGGGGGCCTTCATCATCCAGAAGGGCGCCAGGAAGTGGGGATTTTAGCACCGGCATCAGATCACGAAGGCGTCAGGGCATGCGCGGGAGCGGGCGGTTTCGGGGCGTGGGGAATGCGCAGCCGCCCCAGTGAGAACTGGGCAATTTCACGGAAGAGCGGCGCGGCGGCCACTCCGCCGAACACCGTCTGAGGTTCGTCCAGCACCGCCGCAACGGCGACGGCTGGCCGGGAGGCCGGCACGAACCCGATGAACGAGGCGACGTACTCCCTGGAGTATCCAGGGCCGTCCTCACGCGGCTTCTTTGCGGTTCCGGTCTTCCCGGCCACCCAGTACCACGGGATCTGGGCTTCCTTGCCGGTGCCGACGTCGACGGCGAACGCGAGCATGCGGGTGAGCACCTCGGCCGTCCGTTCGGAGATCACGCGCCTGGTCGGCGCGGGTCCGGGCGCGATCCTCTCTCCCCCGTCCCCCTCTGTGGCCCGAACAAGCGTTGGTCGGACCCACACACCATTGTTCGCGATCGTCGTGTACACCGAGAGCATTTGCAGTGGAGTCACGGCGACGCTCTGGCCGATGGGGACGGACCCGATGCTGGTCCCGGACCACTCGTCAACGGGCGGAACGATTCCGCCCGATTCTCCGGGAAAGCCGACGCCGGTCCGCGACCCGAGACCGAACCGACGAAGGTACGTGGAGAGCCGCTCCTCCCCGAGCAGCCGAGCGACCTGGATCGCGCCGATATTGCTGGAGTACGTGAGGATGTCACCAAGCGTCATTCGCTGGACCGGGTGCCAGTGAGAGTCGTGGAACGTCTTGTCGTAGAGCCGGTACTGCCACGGCACCACCAGCCGCTCCTTGAGACCAAGAACTCCTTCCTCGATGGCCGCAGCCGCCGTGACGACCTTATTCACCGACCCAGGCTCGTACACGTCCGTCACCGCACGGTTGCGGGTGTATGCGGGGTCCGTGACGGAAAACCGGTTCGGGTCGAATCCGGGGTAGGTCGCCATGGCCAAAATCTCTCCGGTCTTCGGGTCCATCACGATGACCGTTCCGGCCTTCGCCCGGTTCTTCAAAACCGCGACCTCGAGGGCGGCCTGCGCTCGGTACTGAATTTCGCGATCGATGGTGAGAACCAGGTCGCGCCCTGGAATGGTTCGCCGCTCCACGGTGGAGGCCTGCGGGATCAACCGGCCCGTCGGGTCGGCTTCGACCAGCTTTCGTCCTGCCCGGCCTGCCAGCAATTCGTCGTGTTCGAGCTCGAGTCCCGAGAGCCCGTTTCCATCCACACCGACAAAGCCGAGAACGTGGGAGGCGAGGGTTCCAGACGGGTACCGCCGACGGCTCTCGTCGAGAAAACCGATGCCAGGAAGGCGTCGCGATTCAAGCCGGGAGGCGACGTCCAGGTCCACGCCGCGTGCCAGATACACGAACCGGCCAGGACGGGTCATGGCCGCGTACACCCGCGCATACGGCAATCCCAGCTCGGTGGAGACGACGCTCGCCTCGGACGCCGCGTTCTGGACCAGCTGGGGGTCGACGAAGACGGCTTTTGCCGGTACGGACATCGCGAGCTCTTCGCCGTTACGGTCGAAAATCGTCCCTCGCGTCGCCGGAACGGTGATCCTCCGAAGGCGTTGCGTCTTGGCGAGGGTTCGGTATTCGGACGCATCCCTGACCTGAAGCACGACGAGTCGAACCAGAATTCCGGCGAAGGCAAGCGCCATGATGGTGAGCAACGCGATCAGACGGCCCGCCGGGGGCCGGCGCCCGTTTCGAGACGAGTTCGAAGACGACGACGACCGGCTTCCTCGCCCGTTTCGACTTCCATTTCGACTTGCGGACGGCCGAGCAGCCGAACGCTTCCGCATGGAAGGATGACTCCCGCTCTGCCGTGCCATCAGCGTTCCTCCAGCTCGCCGTTGGAGGACAGCAATGGACCGACGGACAACGGCTCCCGCCGTCCCGATCCCGGGGGGAGCTCCACGGAGAGCGTTCGAACTCGAGTTGGAATGGTCAGCCCCAGCTTTCGGGCTTCCCGAGCAACGCGCTCCGGCGAAGAGAGCTCCGCAACCTGAAGCTTCAGACGGCTGTATTCGGACTGAAGCTGAGTCGCTTTCCTCGACAGCTCGCGCATCTCGAACGACGTCTCGGAGAGCACGGCCTGGAGGGTCACGATCCCCAGCACCAGGAGGCTCACGACGACTACGGCTCCGACCAAGAACGTGACCTGCTGCGGAATCAAACGGCGCCCGGCCAGCCGGAGGCGGGGACGGCGGAGCCAGCGTCCTCGGGGAAGGGCAACGACGCTCATGCCGCCGCCTCTTTCCTTTCGCCCGCTCGCAGCTTCGCGCTACGCGCGCGCGGATTGTCCGCGACCTCGGCCGGCGAGGGTCGAATGGGCTTCCGGGTCAGCACCGACAGGTCGGTTCGGTCGCTGAAGAACCGCTTTGCGATTCGGTCCTCCAGGGAGTGATAGGAGATCACCACCAGCCGGCCACCCGGCTCGAGGAGACCCACCGCCTGAGGAAGGGAGGCAGCGAGCTCCTCGAGCTCACGGTTGACCTCGAGCCGAAGCGCCTGAAACGTCCGTCGGGCCGGATGCGGCCCTCGCCTGGTCCGCGGAACCGCGCCCGCCACGATCGCCGCGAGCTGAGCGGTCGTTGTGATGGGCTCACGATCACGGGCCCGGGAGATGGCGGCAGCGATTCGTCGCCCGAACCGCTCTTCGCCGTACTCGGTGATGAGACGGGCCAGTCGATCTTCCGGATAGGAGTTCACGACGTCCGCTGCGGTTGGGCGCCCGGGCTCGTCGCCCATCCGCATGTCGAGTGGCCCCTCCCCCCGGTAGCTGAAGCCGCGCGATTGGCGGTCGAGCTGCATCGAGGACACGCCAAGGTCGAAGAGCGCTCCACCGACATGGGTCCGCCCTGCGTCGCGGACGACCTCGGCGATCTTCGAGAACACGGATTGCACGGGCCGGAACCGGGAACCGAAGCGCAAGAGCCGCTCGCTCGCTTCCTTCAACGCCGACGGATCACGATCGATCCCGATCACCAGACCGACGCCCGACTCGAGCAATGCCTCGGCATGACCGCCGGCCCCCGTGGTCGCGTCGACCACGACGTCACTGTTCGCCATGAGCTCCACCACTTCCGTGACCAGAACCGGGCGATGCGGGCTAGCCAAAAACCCGGGTCGCCAGTAGGGCCAGTCCCAGATAGGCCGTGAGAATTGTCGCCATCAGGCCCATCAGGAGAACGCTCTGCCGCGTCTCCGTCGCCAGCTGCGGTTTCACTTTCCCTCCTTTCCTTCGTGCGCCGTGCCTTCGATGCCCGTCGTGCTGCTGCAAACGACCCGTTTGTGATGAGGTCAGGACTGTGGCTGAAGCGCTCCGCTCAAGTACGCCCCCCGGTGCGACCCCTCGTATCGATCCCATGCGTCGCTCGACCAGATCTCCAGCCGGGCGTACATCCCGACGACGACCGCCTCGCGGCCGAGTCCCGTCTCGGCGCGAAGCTTTTGCGGAACGACCAAACGCCCCTGCCCGTCGAGGTCCACGCGGTCCGCGCTCGAGAAGAACATTCGGGCGTAATGCCGGGCGTCCGGATCCGTGAGTGGCCGCGAGTGCACCTCACGCGCACGGCGGTCCCACTCCTCGCGGGGGAAGGCGTACAGGCAGCCCTCCTGGCCCAGCGTGAGGTAGACGCCATCCGCGAATGGATCGCGGAACTTTGCGGGGAGTGGAATCCTCCCCTTCGCGTCCAGTTGATAGCGGTGCTGGCCGAGCAGATCAGCCACACTGCGACCCTTCTCCTCCACTGAGTCCCACTTTTATGCCACTTGCACTCCACCAGGTCAAGACTGCGACGCAAATTGGCAAAAGGGAATTTGGCGTTACGCAGGGTTACCTGGCGTGGCGGATGGAAGAGCGGCGCGTCAGTTGAGCTGACGAATGGCTACAGGAAGCGTTCCCACTCGGGTTGGAGACGGCCGAGCGAAAGGCGGAGCGCGTCGGAAGGAGCGAACGGCTCCCGCAGCAGCTTCAGCCCGACCTCGTTGGGGAACTTGTTCTCCTTCTTGGAGTTGCACCGCCGGCAGGCAGCCACAACGTTTTCCCATGTGTGCGTGCCGCCGCGCGACTTCGGGACGACGTGGTCGACGTTCTCAGCGGTCCGCCCGCAGTACTGACAGGTCCATTCGTCGCGAGCGAACACCGCCCGGCGGGTCAGCGCCGCCCTTGCCCGGTAGGGAACGTGCACGAAATAGCGAAGCTTGACGACGGTGGGGGCAGGTAGCTGCAGTTGCTCCGACCGGAACACGATCCCGTCCGACACGACGATGTCGGCCTTCTCCTTGAGGACGAGGACCACTGCCCGGCGGGCGGGGACCACCGCCAGGGGTTGTTGCGTTGCGTTCAACACGAGTGATCTGGCCACCGGACCTCGAAGGAAGTATAGCCATGCGATTTCGCATTCTGGCTGCTCAGGCGGTTGCTGCCGCGGATTTGACTCTCGCTGAATCGGTCCAAACGCACCGCCGATGAAAACGTGAGCGACGTCCTAAGATGGCTGGAACTCACTCGAAGGAACGGGGTCGATGCAAAAGGATTCTGAAGAATGGGCCCATTTCTCGTACTCGTTTCAGCGCATCGCCGAGAACGTCAATGAAGTACTCCAAGGGAAGACTCAGGAAGTCCGTCTCGCGCTGGTCTGTCTGATCGCCGAAGGGCATCTCCTCATCGAGGATGTGCCGGGCGTCGGAAAGACCATGCTGGCGAAGTCGATTGCCCGGTCGATCGACAGCTCGTTTCGGCGGATCCAGTTCACTCCGGACCTGCTGCCGACCGACGTCACCGGCGTGAACGTCTTCAACCAGGAGCGCGGCGACTTCGAGTTCAAGCCCGGAGCGATATTCGCCAACATCGTGCTGGCAGACGAGATCAACCGGGCAAGTCCAAAGACGCAGTCCGCGCTTCTCGAAAGCATGGAGGAGCGTCAGGTCACGATGGATGGCGTGACCTACCACCTCGGGATGCCGTTCATGGTCATCGCCACGCAGAACCCCATCGAGCACGAGGGCACCTACCCGCTCCCCGAAGCGCAGCTCGACCGGTTCATGATGCGGCTTTCGATCGGGTATCCCAGCATCGAGACCGAGCAATCGATCCTCAACACCCATGGCGTGGCATCCACCCTGGAGGACATCGGGCCGATCACCGATGCCCAGGCGGTGTCGGCGATGACGCTCCGGGCCCGAGAGGTCTACGTGGCGCCGGCGCTTCGGCGGTACATCGTCACGCTGGCCGAGGCAACCAGAAATCACCCCGACGTGTATCTCGGAGCCAGTCCGCGGGCGTCGATCATGCTTCTTCGTGCCTCTCGAGCCTTCGCGGCCTCCGAGGGCCGGGACTACGTCATTCCCGACGATGTGAAGGCGCTCGTCCTTCCCGTGATGTCACATCGGCTGCTGCTCTCCCCGGAAGCCCTGATGACCGGCCGGACCTCGCCGGAGATCCTGGCCGACCTGGTTCAGCAGGTTCCGGTTCCGCTCCGAGACCGCGCCTGATGCCGACCGGGCGAGGCTGGGCCGCCCTCGCGAGCGGCATCGTTCTCTGGATCGCGGCCCGGCTCATGGGATCGCCGGATCTCCACATGGTCGCGGTGGGGGTCTTCGTCCTCCCCATACTCGCCGCACTCTTCGTCCAGTGGAACCGGCTGCGGTTGGACGTCCACCGTCACGTGTCGCCGAGCCGTGTCTTTCCCAACACACCGGTCACGGTCACGCTGACGGTTCAGAACCACGGGCCCGGAACGCTTCCCTTTCTGTTGCTCGAAGATGCGCTGCCACCGGGCCTTGCTCGCCCGGCTCGGGTCGTGGTCGGTGGTGTCCCGGCTCGAAACGAACAGGTCGTCGCTTACCGACTCGTGCCGCGCATGCGCGGGCAATACTCGCTCGGTCCGACGTCGATGTGGATCACCGATCCGTTCGGGCTCGCTCGAGTTCGAATAGAGAGCGCGGCGCCGGGGAGGCTTGTGGTCTATCCGCAGGTGGAGGACGTGCCGGCGTCCGAAATGGCCATCCGTGGAGCCGGACGCGGAGACTCGAAGGCCCGGGAGCTCCACCAATCAGCGGCGGAGTTCTACACGATGCGGGAATACGTCCTCGGTGACGACCTCCGGCGAATCCACTGGCCGAGCGTTGCTCGGACTCAGCAGCTGATGATCCGGCAGGACGAGGCCACGCGGCGATCGGCCGCGACCATCGTCCTGGACAATCGCTCGTTCACACTCGGGCCCGTCGGCTCACCGGGGTTCGAGCGAGCGGTCTCCGTCGCCGCGTCAATCGGCCGGTCGCTGGCAGCGACAGGGTTCGCCCTCCATTTCGCCACGATCGACTCTCCGTCCGAACCGGTGAGCGAGGAGCGGCTCCTCGAGGTTCTCTCGGCGCTCGACCACTCGCGACAGCGGGACGCGACGGGGGCGCTTTCCACCCTGAGGGGACGTTCGGTCGCGGATTCGAGCCTCGTTCTGGTGGCCGCTCCTCCGATCGCAACGGAGGTGGAGGCGCTGGTCCGTGCGGGGACTCGATTTGGGGGAAAGACCGCGGTCCTGGTGTACCCGGCCGATCCCCTGGATGTGCGGCCGGAGGCGGCGGCCGAGATGGAGGGCCGGGTGCAGGCGGCGCGGGCGCGCCTTCAGCAAGCCCGGTGGTTGGTGTGCACGGTCGGTACGCGAGAAGCACTGGCGGAGGCATGGAGCAGGAGCGGGAAGACTCGGGGTCGCGCGAGAGTCGCTTCGTCGTTCTGACGGCGCTTCTCTTTCTTTGCGCCGGCGGAGGCGCAAAGA
>DATABA010000018.1:0-66685 GCA_036259835.1 Actinomycetota bacterium | reverse complement strand
TCCTGGAAGAACGTTCCGCGAAGCGGACGCACGTACTCGCCCTCGACCAGCCCCGTGGCAATGCGATCTCCGGTTCTGAACCTGACCAGCCGCATCGTGCTATTCAGGCTCGTAAACGGATTCCGCCTCGTCCGAAAGGTAGTCGTACTCCTCCTCGGGCTCCTCGGCCACCGGTTCTTCCTCTTGCGCCGCCGGTCTGGTCAGGATGCTCGCGACCGAGCCGAGGATCACGCCGATCCCACCCGCAATCACGAGAAAGATGCCGAGCTGGAGGTTGATGGTTACGACGCCGGTATCGACGAGCTGCCGGAAGAAGGTCACGGCTTGCTCCCTTGGAACTCCCTGCTCGGTCGCGACCGCAGCCGCGGCGTCCACGTACCGGTCGCGTGGTGTGGCTGCATCGAAGGTGCTCAGCCCCGCGATCCACAGTCCTGCGATCAGGGCAACCACGCCGAGCCACAGGTAGCTTCGGCGCGTGGAGAAGTAGAAGATCAGCACGCCGGCGGCCACGGCGATGACGGCGAAGACGAACGTCAGCTTGCCGTCGATGTTGGCGAAGCCTCGGGACAGGACAACCTCCACCGGCGTACCGGGCAACCGTCGTCTGATCCTGAACCAGTTCAGCCAGGAACCCACCGCAGCAACGAGGCCCCCAGCCGAGACCAGGAAGGGCCCGATGAACCGGGCCCACGGCCACCGGTCCGCATCAAGCATGAGCGCCGGCTCCGCTCAGCTGTCGACGTATTCCAGCCACCCTTGGTACTTCTCAATCTCGCCCTTGGTGGCTGCGAAGAAGATCTCCTGAAGTTCCTTCGTGATGGGTCCCCGGCCTCCGGCCGCCATGGCGCGGTCGTCGATTTCTCGAATGGGGGCCACCTCTGCTGCCGTTCCCGTGTAAAACGCCTCGTCTGCGGTGTAGAGGTCGAACCGCGACAGGTTCTGCTCCATCACGGTGTAGCCCTGATCGTTTGCGATCGTGATGATCGAATCTCTGGTGATGCCGTCGAGGCAGCCGGCGGAGAACGGCGGCGTATACAGGATTCCGTCTCGAACGATGAAGATGTTCTCCCCCGGGCCATCGGTGACGTGGCCGCCCATGTTGAGCATGATGCCTTCGTCGTAACCGGCGTCGAGCGCCTCGACCTTCGCAAGGCCCGAGTTGATGTATTGCCCCGTGGCCTTCGCACCGGGTGGCAAGACGTTGTGATCGGTTCGCTTCCACGACGAGATTTTCGCCCGGACACCGGTCTCCAGTGAGTCTTCGCCGAGGTAGGTGCCCCAGGGCCAGCACGAGATGCTCACGTTCACCGGCGCGCGAAGCGGGTTCAGGCCCATCTCGCCGTAGCCGCGATAGGCAAGCGGCCGGATGTAGCCGGAGCTCAGGCCGTTCTCGCGGACGGTGTCCTTGACGCCCTGCACCAGCTCCTCCACGGAGAACGGGATCTCCAGGTGGTACACGTGCGCGGAACGGAACAGCCTGCGAATGTGGTCGGTCAGACGAAAAACCGCCGCGCCGCGCCTCGTTTCGTACGCGCGAACGCCTTCGAACACCCCGCTGCCGTAGTGGAGAGCGTGGGTGAGAACGTGGATGGTCGCGTCCTCCCAGTCCACGAGCTTCCCGTCCATCCAGATCTTGTCGACAGGCTGAATCGGCACCTCGGTCCTCCTTTTCCGCTCCCGCTAGGGCCGGTGTCGCAGGGGAAGCGTGATCGAAGACACCGGCAGGAAGGATACCCGGCGGCGAACCGGCGCGACCCGCCCGCTTTAGTCGGGAAGGACCAGCGAGCGGAGTCGCTCCGTGCCGACCGAACGCTCGATTTCGGCCAGGACCTCTGGCGGGATCGGGCTGTCGACTGTCACGCACATCAGCGCCAGCCCGCCTGCCTGCCGCCGGCCGACCTCCATGCTGGCGATGTTGACCCGTGCCTGCCCGAGAAGCGTGCCGACCGTACCGATGACACCCGGCCGATCCTCGTAGAGGAAGAACGCCATGTACTTGGCGGGCGCAAGGTCGACGTCGAACTCATAGATCTGGACCACGCGCTCGCCGCCACGCTTCCCCACCAACGTGCCCGACACGGCGACTTCCCCCGCGTCGGTTTCGGCCCGGAGCGTCATCAGGTTCACGTAGTCCCTCGATGCCGTGGACTTCGTTTCCGATACGCGGAGGCCTCGTTCATCCGCGATGACCGGTGCGTTCACGTACGAGACGGGTTCGTGGACGAAACGTGTCAGCGCGCCTTTGAGGGCGGCGACGGTGAGGATCCGCGTGTCCTGCTCCGCGAGCTGGCCGAGGTATTCGGCCTCGATTGATCCGATGGCGGCCTCGGCGAGACCGGTGAGGATGGCGCCGAGCTTCTCCGCGAGGGGAAGGAACGCGCGGACGTGCTCGCTCACGTCGGCGGCGGGAACGTTGACCGCGTACGGCACGAAGTCGCCGCGGAGGGCCAGGCTCACCATTTCGGCGATGGCTGTTCCGGCCTTGTCCTGGGCTTCGCGGGTCGAGGCGCCGAGGTGCGGCGTCGCCACCACGTTCTCGTAGACCAGAAGCGGGTGGGCCTTCGGAATGGGTTCCTGCGAGAAGACGTCCAGCGCGGCGCCGCCCAACCGCCCATCGCGTAGTGCGTTGACCAGCGCTCGCTCGTCAAGGATGCCCCCGCGGGACGTGTTCACGATCCGTGCGTCGGGCTTCAGGAGCCCGAGCTCTCGCTCGCCGATCAGTCCCTCGGTTTCGGGCGTCCGCGGAAGGTGGATGGTGAGAAAGTCGGCCTGCACCAGTACCGCCTCCAGGCTAGGCATGACCTCCACGCCGAGCGTCTTCGCCCGATCCTTTGAGACGAAGGGGTCGTACGCGAGCACCCGCATGCCGAAGGCGGCGGCGCGCTGCGCCACCAGCGAACCGACGCGCCCGAGCCCAACCACACCGAGCGTCTTGCCATGCAGCTCGACGCCCTGAAAGCGCTCTCGCTCCCACCGCCCGGCCTTCACGGCGGCGTCGGCTTGCGGGATGTTTCGAGCCTGAGCGAGCAAGAGCGCCATGGTGTGCTCGGCCGCAGCGGCGATGTTGGACTGCGGAGCGTTCACGACCAGGATGCCGCGCCGGGTGGCGGCGTCCACGTCGACGTTGTCGAGGCCGATCCCCGCTCGCCCGACAACTTTCAGCGCGTCGGCACGATCGATGACCTCCGCCGTGACCTTGGTCTGCGATCGGATAACCAGTCCGGCGTATTCGCCGATGGCCTCGGGCAGTGCGCCGGATGCCAGCTCGGGGCGAACGTCGACTTCGAAGTCTCTTCGAAGCAGGTCGAGCCCCGACTCGGAAAGGGGCTCGGTGACCAGGACCTTCATGGGTTCCCGGCGAACACTTCTTCTGCGGCGGCCACAGCAGCGCCGCGCTTCGCGGGGTAACCCATCTCCTCGAGCGTGATCTCCAACGCCGCCAGGCACCGGATGATGTCGAACCGGTCGTAGTACCCGAGGTGTCCAATCCGGAACACGTTGCCCTTCAAGGGCCCCTGTCCCGGCGCGAGAATGATTCGGTGTTCCCGCCGGATGCGGGCCACGAGCTCGTCGCCGTCGATCCCCTCCGGGGCGCGGATCGCGGTGACCGCCCAGGCCTTCTCCGGGTCCTCGCCGAACAGGTTCAGCCCGAGTGCCTGGACACCCTCCTTCACCGCCGCCGAAAGGATTCGGTGCCGCTCGAGCACTTGCTCCGGTCCCTCGTCGAAGTAGAGACGAAGGGCAGCGCGCATGCCGAGCATCAGAGAGATGGCGGGCGTGTACGGGTTCTCCGGGTCGCCGCGCTCGTACGACGTCTTGTAGGCCGACCAGTCGAAGTAGAACCGCGGGTTCTTGGCTTCCTTTGTCGCTTCCCACGCGGCACCCGAGACGGAGACGAATGCCAACCCCGGCGTCATCATCAGCGCCTTCTGCGACCCGCCCACCGCGACGTCGACGCCCCAGTCGTCTCCGGCGAACGGCACCGCGCCGAGGCTCGAGATGACGTCGACCACGAGGAGCGTCCCAAGAGATTTCGTTACGGCGCCGACCTCCTCCACGTCGTGGATGACACCAGTGGACGTCTCGCTGTGCTGCATGAGAACGCCCTTGGTCGGCGCCTCTTCCAGAGCGGCGCGGACGTGGTCTGCCTGAACCGCGCTCCCCCACTCGTACTCGATGGTCCGGACGTCCAGGCCGAACGCCTTGGCGATCTTGGCGAATCGCTCGCCGAAGTAACCCGCGACCGGGACGACCACTCGATCCCGCGGAGAGAAGAGGTTCGCGACGGCGGACTCCATGCCTCCGGTTCCAGAGGACGTGAACACGAACATGTCGGACTTGGTTTGCAGGATCCTCCGGAGCCCTTCGGTCACTTCTTTCAGGAGCTCGCCGTATCCCGGGCCGCGGTGGTAAACAAGCGGGCTTCCCTGCGCTTGAAGGACTTCGGGCGGAACCGGCGTGGGGCCGGGGGTCATCAGGATTTCAGGCTTTTCCACCGTTGTTCTCCTCCGGGGAAGGCCGATCGAACCCTACGAGCTACGAGCCTAGCTGCTTCGCCAGCGTTTCCTGCACCCATGCCTCGATCGCCGCGTGGCGCTCCGTCGGATACGAGTAACCGAGTCGTTCGGCAGTCGCCAAAGCGATCCGCTGGAACAGCTCCAGCGAGGCAACGAGCGCCGAGGCCACGCCAGCCTCGTCATAGGCCGCAAAAGTCGGCGCTAGGCTGCCGACTATTTCCGGGTCCGCCCATCGCTCCAGATACCGGGCGCCGCTCCAGGTGACCGTCCGTTCGTCGCCAGTCGCTCTGGCGTGCCACTCGATCATTCGCAGCATCTGACCGCGCATGTAGCAGTCGACATCGTCCTTAGCCAGCCAGATCTCACCGCGACGAAGATGCTTCGTCGTGTAGACGCACTGGAACAGGAAGTCGTTGACGACCCAGTCGAACTGATCCTGCAAAACGATTTCTGGGGCCGTTCTCGGAGCCTTGGGCATTGTCGTGGCCGCGAGCTCGCCGTCCTTGTCGAGGACAATCCGTAGGGCCGGTCCAAGCGCCATGGACATTCCTTCGGAGTCTTCCTCGATCCGTTTCGCCAGCTCGCCCGCCGGGACGGGGACGATGTCGAAGTCCACACCGCCTTCGAACACGACCTGTCGAACCGGCAAGTCATGCAGTGGGCCCTGGTGACGGAGGGTCACCCACCAGGGGCCGACTGAGTTTAGCCATGCCGTGTCGTCGACGATCCTTGAACGGTCACGCGCCAAGATCACCAGGTCCATGTCGGACCATTCGTCCCCCGGACGGTCAGGGCGGACCGTCGACCCAATGATGGCGATGGCTCGGACGTTTTCCTCTTGTTCGGCCCAGGGCAGAATGCGTTCTCCGAGCCACGCCCAGTGAGGGATCGATGCCCTGGCGTCGCCGGTGATTTCGGGCGGGATCAGATCCGCTCGACCCACTGACTCCTCCATTGCGGCGGCTCGATCTCGGCGGCGTAGTACTGGCGCGCGGTGAGAATCTTGTCCCCCCGAAACGAGTAGATCGCCGCCTCCCAGAATGCTCCGTCCTCGTACACGAGCCGGGCCTCGAGAACGAAGAGATCGCCTCGCCCAATGATCCGGCGAATGCGGCCCTCATTCGGGAAGTCGGGCTTGCGCTCAATGCGGGCAATCATCCGGTCGAGTCCGCGGATCCGCTCTCGGGAGGCAACCAGAATCTCCTCGCCGTCGGGGTGGAAGGCGTCTCGAACCGCCTCGGCGTATCGCGAGCGGCGCTCCGCCTCGGTTCCCTCCATTGTGGCCGCCCCAAACATGCTTCGAATCGCCGCTTCATGCGCGCGCTCGTCACCCGAAGAGGAGACGGTTTTAATTGCTTCCTCCCACCCTTCGAGATCGGGTTGTTCCTCGAGAGGCTCCACCAAGTCCCTTCGCCATTCCGGCGCTTCAAACGGCGCGGCAAAGTAAACGGTGTCTCGAAATACTTGGTGGTCTTTCAACTCGAGGATCGCCACGGCGTGATACACACCCTGCTCTGGATAGTGGAGTCTCGCCTCACCGATCCAGAGCTCCCCCGACCCCTCGACGCGGACCGGTGAGAAGAACGGCGTCATCGTCCACTGTTCGGCGTCGCCTCGTGCCTGGTCCAGCTCATGTCGCGGATAGCCGGGGTAGTTCTCGTTGATCACCACGTCGTTTTCGTGGCTCGGGACCCGTTCGCCCGACTGTGGCCACTCAGCCGTCCAATCGCGGTGCCTGCATTCCGCGAGCGTCTTCGGATCGTACGGATCCTGCGCTTTCCAGTACCGCGCGATCAGCTCGCGGCTCATCGGTCCCCTCGGCCGTTTATCGCTTCAGATGTCAGCGCAGGGTATCAATCGGAGAGGCGCTGGCGTAAGAGGTCCTGGGCGACCTTCGGGTTGGCCGACCCGCGAGTCTTCTTCATCACCTGCCCGACGAGCGCGTTCAGCGCGCCCTCCTTGCCGTTCCGGAACTGGTCGGCCGGTCCCGGGTTCTCCGCGATCACCTCGTCGATCAGCGACGTCAGCGTGTCGGTGTCGGAGACCTGTCGAAGGTTCTTGGCCGTGACAATGTCCTCGATCGGGTCACCACTGGCGAACGCCTCGGCAAGCGCCGCTTTCGCTCCGGCCGAGGAAATCGTGCCGTCAGCCACCAGCCGGACCAGATCGGCGATGTGCCGAGAAGTGATCTTCGAGCTGGAGATGTCGGTCCGAGCCTCGCGAAGGAGCGCCGCCAGGTCGCCGAGCATCCAATTCGCCACGTGTCGGGGCTCGGCGCCATACGAGACCGCCTCCTCGAAGAAGTTCGCCCTGCGCTCGCTCTCGGTCACCAGAGCAGCCTGCCTGGCGTCTAGTCCGTACTCCTCCCGGAACCGCTGGCGCTTTGCCGCTGGGAGCTCGGGAAGCTCGGCGCGCAGCTTCTCGACCCACTCCGGATCCGGCTCGATCGGCGCCAGATCCGGTTCCGGGAAATACCGGTAGTCGAACGCGAACTCCTTCGACCGACCGTGCGTCGTCAGTCCTCGGTTCTCGTCCCAGTGCCGGGTCGCCTGAATGACCGGCTCACCGGCGGCGAGGGCGGTCCGAAGCCGCTCCTCTTCGAACTTCAGGGCTTGGTACAGCGAGCGAATGGAGTTCAAATTCTTGATCTCGATCTTGGTCCCGAACTCGGACTGACCCGCCGGTCTGACACTGATGTTGGCGTCGCAACGGAGCGAGCCTTCCTCCATGCGAACGTCGGACACCCCGAGCGCCTCCAGGACCGCCCGCAGCTCCGTGAAGTACGCACGCGCCTCGTCGGGAGTTCGCATGTCGGGTTCGGAAACCACCTCCACGAGGGGTACGCCGGCGCGGTTGTAGTCCTCGAGGGCGTACGACGCCTCGGCGATCCGGCCGGTCACGCCGCCGTGCACCGTCTTTCCGGTGTCTTCCTCCAGATGCACGCGTGTGACTCCCACCCTCCGCGCCTCCGCGTCCACCTGGATATCCAGGTGCCCGTTGACGGCAATCGGCAGGTCGTATTGGGAGATCTGATAGTTCTTCGGCATGTCCGGATAGAAGTAGTTCTTCCGGTGGAACAGCGAGCGTTCCACGATGTCGGAGCCGAGCGCCAGCCCGATCTTGATGGTGTACTCGATCGCCTTCTCATTGGGAACGGGCAGTGTCCCGGGGTGGCCCATACAGATAGGACAGACATTGGTGTTCGGCGGAGCGCCGAACTCGTTCGGGCAGCCGCAGAACATCTTCGTCGCGGTCTTGAGCTCAACGTGGCACTCCAGCCCGATGACGGTTTCGAATTCGCCGGTCATCCCTCCGAAACGATAGCGGTTCGACCTATCGATCCTCGATACCATGGCCGCGTGACCCGTCCCCGCACATCTGCTCCTGTGCGCCCCAAGACCTTTTCGGCACGGCAGGCAGGCGTCTCCGCACCCCCAGGGATGATCTGGCTGGCCCTCGGGTCGATCTACGTCATCTGGGGGTCGACGTACCTGGCCATCCGAGTCGCCGTCGAAACGCTCCCACCGTTCCTCATGGCGTCCGCTCGGTTCGTGGTCGCGGGTGTCCTCCTTTATGCGTGGGCGATTCGCCGGGGCGACCGCTTCGGTGACCGGCCCACCCGCGCCCAATGGCTCGGCGCATTCGTCATCGGAGGTCTCCTCCTGGTCGGCGGCAACGGCGGCGTCGTCTGGGCGGAGCAGTACGTTCCATCAGGGATCGCCTCGCTCATTGTGGCCACCGTCCCCCTGTGGATGGCCCTGATTGACCGTGTGGTGAACGGTCAGCGCCTCGCCGTTCAGGCGGTGATGGGGCTCGTCGTCGGGTTCGGCGGACTGGTTCTCCTTGGTGGGCCCGGAGGCGACTTCCACGTGGTCGGACTGGTTGTCCTGGTCGGCGCGTCGCTGTCCTGGGCGATCGGTTCGATCTACTCGCGCAGCGCCTCCCTGCCGTCCAGGCCTCTTGTCGGGATCTCCATGGAGATGATCGGCGGCGGAATCCTGCTCGCTTTGGTCGGGCTGGCGCTTGGAGAGGTCGGCGATGTCGAGCCGGCCAACATCTCTGCCGCGTCGCTGTGGGGCCTGGCCTACCTGATCGTTTTCGGCTCGTGGGTCGGGTTCTCCGCGTACATCTGGCTGCTTCGCGTGGCGCCCGTGTCGCTGGTCGGGACCTACGCGTACGTGAACCCGGTGGTGGCCGTGTTCCTCGGATGGTGGCTGCTGTCCGAGCCGGTCACGCTTCGAACCCTCGGCGCTGCGGCGGTGATTCTTGTGGGCGTCGCTTTGATAGTCACGGCCCGAGCCGTCCCCGCGCGGGACACGCAGAGCGACGGCGGCTAAGCGGCCGCCTGACGCAGCAACGGCGGGCGGGCCGAGAAGGAGAGCTCCTGCTCCAATGCGAACGCTGCCCGAAGCACCGTCTCTTCGTCCTGAAGCTTGCCCATGATCTGAAAGCCGACCGGCAGGCCGTCGGGCGCGGGCCCACACGGGATGCTGATGGCCGGAACCCCAGCCAGATCAGCTGGAATCGTGAAGACGTCCGAGAGATACATCGCCAGAGGATCGTCAGCCTTCTCTCCAATCCGAAACGCCGTGGTGGGCGAGGTCGGGCCCACCAGCAGGTCGAAGCGCTCCAAGGCGGTCTCATAGTCGCGGATGACCTTGGTCCGCACCTTTTGGGCCTGCCCGTAGTAGGCCTCGTAGTACCCCGCGGAGAGGGCGTACGTTCCCAGCATGATTCGGCGTTTGACCTCGTCACCGAAACCCTTGCCGCGCGTCCGCATGTTCATGTCGACGACATCCGCCGCTCCGTCGGCTCGAAAGCCGTACCGGACGCCGTCGTAGCGCGCGAGGTTGGAGGACGCTTCCGCCGGGGCGAGAAGGTAATACGCCGAGAGCGCGTAGTCGGTGTGGGGAAGCCGAGCGACATCGACCGATGCTCCCAGACCGGCCAGTCGGTCCACCGCGTGGCGAACCACGTCTCGTACCCCTGGCTGGACGCCTTCGACCGACAACCAATCCTGGAGGAGTCCGATCCGAACGCCCCGAATGCCGGCATCTATGCCTTGTACGTAATCGCGCGGCGGATCGGGAAGGCTGGTCGCGTCGAGCGGATCACGCCCGGCCACGATCGACAGCAACGTGGCGGCGTCGCGGACGTCACGGGTGAACGTGCCGACGTGGTCCAGCGATGACGCGAACGCGATGAGGCCGTAGCGGGAGATTCGCCCGTACGTCGGCTTCAACCCGACCACACCGCAAAGCGAAGCCGGCTGCCGAACCGAACCGCCGGTGTCCGTCCCGAGTCCCCACACGGCCATCCCCGAAGCGACCGCCGCCGCCGAGCCACCCGACGAGCCTCCCGGCACCCGATCCAGGTCCCACGGGTTGTGGACCGGGCCGAACGCGGAGTTCTCGTTCGACGATCCCATGGCGAACTCGTCACAGTTCGTCTTACCGACGAGGAGGGCACCGGCCTCCTTCAACCGTGCCCAGGCAGTGCAGTCGTACGGCGGAACGTACGGCTCGAGGATTTTGGAACCCGCGGTGGTTCGAATGCCCCGTGTGGTGAGGACGTCCTTCACCGCGACGGGGATCCCGGCCGCCGGCGCCAGCTCGGCGCCACCGCGGAGCTGGTCATCGACGACCCGCGCCTGCCGTCGAGCCTCCGCTTCCGTAAGCAGGAGGAAGGCGCGAACCCGATCCTCCACGGCGCTGATCCGGGCATAGACCGAATCGACGATCTCGGAAGCCGTCACCTCTCGGCCTTGGAGCAGCCCGCGCAGCTCATGCGCGGTGAAATCGCAAAGCTGCGCCACTATTCCTGCTCCACGATTCTGGGCACCTTGAATCGGCCGGCCTCAGCCTCCGGAGCGCCGGTCAGGGCCTCCTCGTGCGCCAGCGTTGGACGTGGGTCGTCCGGGCGAAAAACATTCGACCGCGGAACGGGATGCGACGTGGGCGGGACGTCTTCCGCTGCGACCTCTCGGACTTTCTCCGCGTGTTCGAGGATCAGGCCGAGCTGGCGAGCGAACCGCTCCTTCTCTTCTGGTGTGAGCGCTAGCCTGGCCAGGCGGGCAACGTGATCGACGTCGATCTCTACCGGCATGGCGGCAGTCTATCGAGCGGCTATTGCCCTTCGACCCCGCGAAAGTCGGGTCCAATGACCACTGTCACATCCACGCCCGTAGGCTGACGATCGATCTCTCGAGGAGGCAGCGCGCTGAGATAGGCCGCGACGACCTTCCGCTCATCGACGTTCGATACGTTCCACAGGACCGCAGTCGTGGTGAACCGGCGAGGCGCTCGTTCGACGGGAAGCACGACAAAACCGGCTCGCCGGAGGTACGCCGCGACGACCCCCGCTCTCCGTCCCGCGCCCGCGTCGAAGACCTTGACCCGGACGTTCGCGGGCGAGAGCGCCGTCCCCGGCGCTGCGCGACCAATAACACCCAACGCCGCACCGACTCGAAGCCGGTGGAACAACGCCTTCGCCTGGGGCTGGAGAACTTCCAGGTAGCTCACGCCGCCGATTTCGGCCGGAACGGATGGAACGATTCGAAAGTAGACCCTCCCCTGCCCCAGCTCGGCGAGCTTTCTGGTCAGGTCCTGAAGTTTGTAGAGATTCAGGTTCTCGTCTATCACGATGTTCTTCTGAACCGCCCGCACAAGTGAGGGAAGCCTGAAGATCGAACCGGCGGCGAGGGTCTTCTCGATCACGGCGCGCATGAACTGTTGCTGCCGGGCGATCCGCGAGAGGTCGGGGATGGCGTCTCCTTCTATGTGGCGGGCGCGGACGAACGCCAGCGCCTGCCGGCCGTCCAGGTGGTAGCAGCCGGCGCGGGGAAGACTGAGCCGGGCCAGCTTGTCGATCATGGGTCGGTCGATGCAGATCGGAACGCCACCCAGCGCATCCACCACCCGCTCGAACCCGGCCAGGTTCACCTCGACGTAGTGGTTGATCCGAAGACCGGTGAGCCGGGTGACGGTCTGGACCACCACATCCGGGCCCCACTCGAAGGCGGAATTGATCTTTCCGACGCCGTGCCCCGGGATCTCCACCCTCAGGTCGCGGGGAAAGCTGAGGACGATCGTCCGGTCACGACGCGGGTCCGTTTGAACCAGGATGATCGTGTCCGTCCGCTTGCCGATGACGGTGTCCTCCGACCCGAACGCGGCCTGTTCTTCCTTCGAAAGACCCGCGCGGCTGTCACTGCCGAGAACAAGAAACGTGCACGCCTTGTCGACGCACTCCGGCTGGACCGTGGCAAGACAATCCTCGTTCGTGCATCGGTCGTCGACCGCGATCTTGTTGACACCACGTTCGACCTCCCGGATCCCGACGATCCCGACCGCGGAAACGCTGGTCACCAGCACGCCGAGGATCACCGCGCCGGTCACAAACCAGCGTTGAAGCCTGTTGTCCCCCGGCGCAGGTGGCTCTAAAGAGGGAGACGGCGCCTCGGTGGAGCCAGGAGCCGCGGTGGCGCTTGGATTCAACGTGCGTTCACCCATAGTCTTGGCAAAGCGTACAGGCAGGTCATGGCCCATCCGCGGGAGGTGAGCGCTCGCGTGAGTGAGATTGTGTGGAATCCCTCCGAGGAGTACATCGAGCGGGCGAACGTCACCAGGTTCATGCGGGGGAACGGCATCGGCTCGTATGACGAGCTCGTGAAGCGCTCGACCGACGACATCGAGTGGTTCTGGAACGCCGTGGTCCGCGACCTCGGCATCGAGTTCTACGAACCATATGAGCGAGTGGTCGACACGTCCGAGGGGAAGCCCTGGGCGAAGTGGTTCGTTGGCGGGAAGGTGAACCTCGCGCACAACTGCGTGGACCGCTGGGCGGAGCGAACGCCCGACCGTCCGGCCGTGGTCTGGGAGGGCGAAGAGGGTGACGCCCGCACCGTCAGCTACGCGGAGCTGCGGGCCATGTCGAATCGGCTGGCCAACGGGTTGCGCGACCTAGGCGTTCAGAAAGGCGATCGCGTCGGGATCTTCATGCCGATGACGCCGGAAATCGTGGCGGCGACGTTGGCCTGCGCGAAACTCGGAGCCGTCTACCTCCCAATCTTCTCCGGGTTCGCCGCCGAGGCGGTGGCGACTCGCCTTCAGGACGCGGACGCGAAGGTCCTGATCACCGCCGACGGATTCCCACGCCGAGGCATGCCGGTTCCGATGAAAGAAACAGCGGACCAGGCGGTAGCGATGTCCCCTTCGGTCGAGCACGTCCTCGTCTGGAAGCGACTCGTCCGCGAGGTTCCCTGGGATGAAGCGCGCGACCGGTGGTGGGACGAACTTCTCGACAACAAGCCCACCGATTTCGACACCGAACGGCTCGACTCCGAGCATCCATTGTTCATCGCGTACACGTCGGGGACCACCGGCAAACCGAAGGGGTCCGTGCATGTGCACGCCGGGTTCTTGGTGAAGATCGCCGAAGAGGTCGCGTATCAGACGGACCTGCACCAGGACGAAACGCTGTTCTGGGTCACGGACCTCGGCTGGATCATGGGACCGTGGGAGATCGTCGGTGCCGGAGCGCTCGGAGCGACGGTCTTTCTGTTCGACGGCGCCCCGAACCATCCGGCGCCCGATCGAATCTGGGACATGGTCGAGAGGCACAACATCACCACCTTGGGAATTTCACCGACGCTCGTCCGCGCGCTTATTCCGGCAGGCGAGGAGCACGTCCGGAAGCACGACCTCTCCAGCCTGCGGGTCCTCGGATCGACTGGAGAGCCGTGGAATCCCGACCCCTATATGTGGTTTTTCAACGAGGTCGGCGGGGGCCGGTGCCCGGTCATCAACATCTCGGGAGGGACTGAAGTGGGGGCGTGCTTCCTCTCGCCGCTCCCGATCACGTCGCTCAAGCCCACGACGCTCCGGGGGCCGGCCCTCGGAATGGACGTGGACGTCTTCGGGTCAGACGGACAGCCGGTCTCGCCTGGAGAGGTTGGCGAGCTTGTTTGCAAGCAACCCTGGCCCGGAATGACCAGGGGAATCTGGCAAGACCCGGAACGGTACCTCGACACGTACTGGCGACGGTGGCCCGACATCTGGGTGCACGGCGACTGGGCGAGCGTGGACGAGGATGGGTTCTGGTTCCTGCACGGCCGGTCGGATGACACGATGAACGTGGCCGGCAAGCGGGTTGGTCCTGCCGAGGTCGAGAGCGCCCTCGCCCATCACGCAGCCGTGACGGAGAGCGCAGTTATCGGCGTCCCCGATGAGGTCAAGGGAGAAGCGATCTGGTGCTTCGTCGTGACGAAGCCCGGCGTGGAGCGGGACGAGGGTTTGGCGAAGACACTCTCGTCCACGGTCGGCGAGCACCTCGGAAAGGCGTTCAAGCCGTCGAAGATCGTCTTCGTCGACGAGCTCCCGAAGACGCGAAGCGCGAAGATCATGCGGCGCACGCTTCGTGCCGTCGTGTTGGGAAAGGACCCCGGCGACCTGTCGAGCCTTGAAAACCCTTCAGCGCTCGAGGCGGTTCGAGCGAAGCTCTAGTCGATCAGCCCGTTCCGGCCGGCGCCTCCAGGCTCGTCGCGCGCCAATCGATCCTCACGATGGGAACCGGCTCGGCGATCCCTTTCAGCATTAGCGGTTCTGGTTCGCTGATCGAAAGACCCGACTGCGACCCGGAAACCGTGTCAACACTGGCGAAAATGTCCCCACCGCCCGCCGCGGCCGCGATTCGAGCTGCCTTGTGGACCTCGCCGCCACCGTAGTCGTTCCCTCGACGCGTGGCCTCGGCCGCGTGCACTCCGATGCGCACCTGGGGGGCGAAGCCCTGTGACCGCCGGTGATCCGCGAGTGCACGCTGAATCCCGACGGCGCATCTGATGGCGGCTTCGGCGTCCTCGAAAGCGATGAAGAAGCCGTCGCCGGTATGGTGCACGACTTCCCCTCCGTGCGAGGTGAACAACGAACGAAGCTTCAGGTCGTGCCACGACAAGAGGTCTTCCCATGCGTCGTCGCCGATCGCCGCGACGAGGTCCGTGGACTTCACGATGTCAGTGAACATGAAAGTCCGCCGAACGCGCTCCGTTCTGCCGGCGGACAGGTCCAGGTCTCCCAGCAGGCGGGTCACCTCTTCGGCGGCGCGGTGGGCGCCGAGACGCTCAAACGCTTCCCGAGCGGTTTTGGCTTCGAGCGCCGCTCCGTCACGATCGCCCAGCACAAGCTGCGCTCGAGCCATCAGGACGCCGGCCCGAGCGGCTTCATAGGGAGCCCCGGTTTCGAGCCATCTCTTCCGGGCGTGTCTCAGATCGCCGACGCCGCGTTCGGCGTCACCCTGAGCGAGGTGGACCATCCCGCGGACGTAGGCGGCAATGGCGAGCCGCGCCGGCGTCTCGTAATCGTGAATCATCCCCTCCAGCTCGTCGGCCGCCCTCGCCGCGAGGTCGACGTCGCCGGCAGCCACCGCGATTTCTGCTTGGGCCGGAAGAAGCTTGATTCGGGCCAACCGGTCGTCGGCCGCTTCGGCGAGCGCCTCTCGAACGGCGGCAGCGGCGCTTTCTGTCTTGCCCTGCATGAGCCAGACCAGGGCCAGACCCGGATGAGGACTGTGCCCGTACTGATGTGCCTTGGTGTAGGCCTCCTCGGCGGCCGAAAGATCTCCCATCTGCCGGCGGACCTCGCCGATCTCGTAGTTTGCGAAGCCGAGGCCCGGCATCATGTTGTATCGAGGGAGCTCCTCGCAGGCCGTTCTGGCCTCCTCCTCGGCCTTCGTCCACTCACCGCGGACCGTCCAGACCTGTGCCCGGTGCACCCGGCAGACGCCGGGGAACGCGGAGATGGAGTGGCGCTCGCACCAACGTGTCGTTGCGGCGGTCCATTCAGCCGCTCGGCCGTAATCGGTGAGCCGCGTGCAAATTCCGATCATTCCGCAATAGACGTAGCCTGCCGCCAGGGGTTGCATCTCTCCGCCAACGGCGGCGACCATGACCTCGTCCATCAGAGCCAGCCCCTCGGCCACCTTCCCCTGCATGCAGAGGAGGTGGCCCTTGTCGTGAAGCGACATCCCATAGAGGTTCGGATCTCCGACGCGCCGGGCGATTTCGATGGCCTGGTCGTAGTGATTGATGGCTGCATCAACATCTCCGAATGCCATCAGGCCCCGGATCCACTCGAGCCAACCGTGAACCGCCCCCTCCGGTAGGTCGCTCGCAAGCCGTTCCGCGCGGCTCATCCACGCCTGCGCCTGGGCGAGCTCGACCCGCATCCCGTGTTGCTCGGCCAGGCGGAACGCGACCATCGCGGCGGAGGATGGGTCGCCTTCACTCGAGTACGCCGCATACGCCCGCTCGAGCGCGTCGATCACATCCTCGGGATGACCACTCCACCACGCCGAATCTGCCAAGAGAAACAAACCTTCCGCTGAAAGCGACCCGGCGCGGTCGGCGTTCGAAAGGGTTTCGTACGCCTCTTCCCAGGCGTGCCGGTCGAGTGCAGCCCGCCCCGCCTCGACCGGGTCGTCAGCCACGAGGCTCATACGCGGATGGTACGCCCGAAGGCCCTACCTTGCCTTGCTCTACTCGCCCTTGTCGCGACGGGCCTGGAGGATCGCTTCTTTTCGCGCCAGCCGCGTTTCGCGGCGAAGCTTCGCTTCTCTCTGGCGCTGGGCTTCCTCTTCGTTCCCCGGCGTGACGGGAGGAACCGGTCTCGGTTGGCCCTGTCTGTCCAGGGCCACGTAAACCAGGTATGCGCTGGACGTGTGAACGTGCCGGCCAGTGGTGTAGTTGTCCGCTTCCACCCGGACGCCGACCTCGAGCGAGGTTCGCCCCGTGTCATTGACCATCGCCTTCACGGTCAGGACGTCCCCAACGTAGACCGGTTCGATGAACGACATCTCATCCATCGCCACGGTTACCACTGGCCCGCCACAGTGTTTCAAGGCGGCCAGCCCTCCGGCGTTGTCGACCATCTTCATGATCTGGCCGCCGTGGACGTTTCCGAGCAGGTTCGCATCGGTCGCTTCCATCTGCCGAACAAGGGTTACCGACGAATCAGCGGCAGGCTTCGGTGTCAGGTCCCAATCGGTCACCGAATCAGCCAGAGGTTCAGCCGCCTCGGCGGATGATCAGCGCGTCGCCCTGGCCGCCGCCACCACAGAGCGTCGCGCCGCCCAGCTCGACGCCGCGCCGCCGCATTTCGTACCCGAGCGTCAAGACGAGCCGCGTGCCGCTCATTCCGATGGGGTGCCCCAGAGCGATTGCCCCGCCGTTCACGTTCACAACCTCTTCATCCGCGCCGAGCATCCGCGTGGCGTTCAACGCCACGGACGCGAAGGCCTCGTTTATCTCGATGAGCCCGAGGTCGTGGACATCCTTGTCCGCCTTCTTCAACGCGTTCTGGAGGGCGATCGCAGGAACCGTGTGCAGGTACGCGTAGCGTTCCGCGCTCATCCCGTGCGAGACGATCTCGGCGAGCGGCGTGACGCCCAGCTCCTCGGCCTTCCTCACCGACATCACGACGACAGCCGCTCCTCCATCGGAGATCTGAGACGCGTTCCCCGCAGTAATGGTGCCGTCCTTCTTGAAGACCGAAGGGAGTTTGGCGAGGGTCTCGGCCGTGGTCTCCGGACGCACTCCTTCGTCCCGCGCCACCACAACTGGATCACCCTTCCGCTGGGGAATTTCGACCGGGACGACTTCTTCGGAGAGCCGCCCTGACTCCCAGGCGTCGTGCGCCCGGGCATGCGACCGCGCGCTCCACGCGTCCTGATCCTCACGGGAAATCGAGAGTTCGCGGTTGATTTCGTCCGAGGAATCGCCCATGTGCTGGTCGGTGAACGTGGACCACAGGCCGTCGTAGATCATCGAATCGACGATCTCCGTGTTGCCCATTCGAGCTCCAAACCGGGCGGAGGGCAGAAGGTATGGAGCCATGTCCATGGACTCCATCCCGCCGGCAACCACGACCTCCACCTCACCGGCCCGGATGAGCTGATCGGCGAGCGCGATCGCGTTCAATCCGGACAGGCAGACCTTGTTGATGGTGATGGCAGGGACTTCCTTGGGGATACCGGCTTCGACCGCCGCCTGGCGTGCCGTGATCTGACCGGCGCCCGCCTGGAGAACCTGGCCCATGATGACGTAGTCGACCTGCTCGGGCGAGACGCCGGAACGTCGCAGCGCTTCCTTGATGGCGTGGCCACCGAGCCTCACGGCAGGAATGTCGCGGAACGAACCTCCGAACTTGCCGATCGGCGTGCGTGCGCCGTCGACGATCACGGATGGGGTCATCTGGTTCTCCTCTCGATTGAAGACTGCCTCCATTCTAGGAGCGCCTGTATTCTCCGAGCGTGGCACAGACCGAAACCTCCGTTGAGATCTCCCCTGCCATCTGGAAGGAGCCGCCGCGCGGCGGCTTCGCCAACCCCGCCCTTTTGTCTCTCTCCGGATTGGAACAGATGCGAGCGTTCTTCCGGCGCCTCTCCCCCGCACCTCCCATCCACCACCTGACCGGGATGGTCCCGACCGAAGTCGGCGCCGGTACGGCGACCTTCACCATGCCGGCCACCGGGTGGCTCCTGTCCCCGCCCGGCTTCGTCCAGCTCGGAACGCTGGCCATCCTGGCCGATGGTCCCTTGGGCTGCGCGATCCAAACGTCGCTTCCTCCCTTCACCCCGTACACCACCGCGGAGCTCTCGATGAACTACGCGCGGCCGGTCACCGCGGATAGCGGAACGCTGATCGCCCGAGGCCGCCTGATCTTTGGCGGACGCTCGCTCGGGTTGTCGGACACGGTGATTGAAGACGGACGCGGCCGCGTCGTCGCCCACGGGACGTCGCGATGCGTGATCTTTCCTGCGATCGAAATGTCTGCTCCTGCGATTTCGGAGTTGGGGGAGGTTGAAGAGCCGGTGTACGACTCACCTGATCCCTACCTCCGGCCGGTCGAAGGTCAGCCGCTGTCACAAGAAGTGTGGGATCGCCTCAACGGACTGGAAGTCATGCTCGGGCTCATGTCAGGCGAGCTTCCGGTTCCTCCGATCAGTCACCTCACGGGGCTTCGGCCGATCGACGCATCCGAGGGAACGTGCACGTTCGTGCTGCCGGCAAGTCAGTGGCTCTGTAGTCCACTCGCTCGGTTGGAGGGAGGCACGATCGCCTTGCTCGCCGAGACCGCAATCGCGTGCGCAATCCAGACGACGGTTCCGCAACGAACTTCGTTTGCCCCACTCGACCTCAAGGTGAACTTCTTGAGGCCGGTGGCACCGGACGGCCGCGACCTTGTTGGCCGCGCGGAAGTCGTCCACCGCGGACGCTCCATCGCTGTGGCAAACGCCGAGCTCCTGACTCAAGACGAGAAACGTGTTGCGCTCGCTACCGGGACGGCGATGATCCTTCCCGGCCGGCCGTGGAGCCCGGAACCCGTAGTTCCGGTGGACGAAACGCCCGACGACGAGCAGGGCTGAACCGGCGGGTTAGCGCCGAGGAGTGCGCCCGCCCAGCGCTTCCTGGAGCACGAGGATGATTTCCTCGCCGACCAGCTCATCGCGCTCGATGAGCGCGTCACGAAGAGCCTCAACCAGGTCTCTGTTGGTCATGAGGACGGCTTCAACTCGTTCCTTCTGGCCGGCGAGCAATGTCTCAACCCGCCGTTTCCCATCGGCGTCAGCGAGAACTTTGGCAACCAGGTTTCGCCTGGACACGGGTCCTTCAGCGACGGCCTCGTAGGAGATCAGCGACCCGGCCATCCCGAGCGACCCAACCATGGTCGCGGCGACCTCGGTGGCAGAGGCGAGGTCGGCCCCTGGGCCGGTGCCGCTCTCACCGAAGAACATCTCTTCGGCCACCATCCCGCCGAGCGAAATGGCGAGCATCGCCTCCATCTCCGACCGAGACTGGGTGAATCGCTCCTCCAGGTCCGACTGCGCGAGCAGCCCGAGTGCGCTTCGGCGCTTGATGATCGACAGCACTTCCATTCGCCGAGTGGTCCCGAGCAGATACGCCGCAACGGCGTGGCCTGCCTCGTGGGTGGCGATCCGCCGGCGCTCCTCCTCGGTGTACGTGACCTCTTGGGCCACACCGATTTCCTCCGCCAAACGCGCCTCGTATACGTCCGACAAGGTCATCCCGTCGCGGCCGTCTCGAAGCGCAACCAGGAGCGCCTCGTCAAAGAGGTGCTCGATCATCACGGGCGTGTAGCCCAGCGTGTCGTGCGCGAGCTGCTCGCGAATCTCCTCACGGTCGAGCTGCTCGTGATGGGCCTTTCGGTCCAGGAAGAAATCGATCAAATCGCGCCGCCCTTGCTTGCTCGGGAGGTCGAAATAGATCCGTCGGTCGAACCGGCCGGGCCGAAGAAGCGCGGGGTCCAACGAGTCTGCACGGTTCGTCGCCGCGATGAGGAGGAGGTTGTGATACCGCGGCCGCCCGACCTTGATTCGCCGACCGGGCGGCAGATAACCGTTCACCCACTCGACGAGCCGACCTGCCATCCGCATCCGCCAGGTCTGCTGGTCGAACGACTGCATCTGGATCAGAAGCTCGTTCACCATCCCGCTGCCTCCCGGAGCCAGGAAGCGCGAAACGGACCGGCCGGGCAGTTCGGGCGCGGGAGACATCGAGATTCCTCCACGGTCGCCACCGATGGCGTCGATCTCCTCGATGAAACCGATCGCTCCCCCCTCGCGCCGGGACGCCTTCCGAAGCGCCCGGAAGAACGACCGGATCTTTATGTTCGTCATTCCGAAGAACATCGATTGGAATGCCGGCGCCGAGGCGAACAGGAACGGGACGCCGGCCTCTTTCGCCATGGCCTTCGCCAAATACGTCTTCCCCGTGCCCGGTGGGCCCTCGAACAGGATTCCCCGCCGCGGGTTCCCGCCCAGTACCTCTCGGAACTTGGCGTAGCCCAGGAACACGTTGAGCGTCCGGACGACCTCGTCCACCTGGTCGCCCAATCCGCGAACGTCCATGAGCCCGACTTCCAGATGCTCGGGCCGGATCATCACGTGAGGCGACCGTCCAAAGATGAGGAACGGAATGAGGATCGAAAGGATCAGGAGCTTCGTCAGGAGGATTCCGGGCAGCCACAGGAGCAATTCGGGAGACAGAGACGGCCATCGGAGCGGCTGGCCGGTCGAATAGCGGTAATACAGGTAGAGGTCGAGCGCCCCGATGATGATGATCGCGCGCAGAACCCGACGGAACCTTGTGCGTTCCCGGACGCGGCTCACGTCCGCAGTCCCTGCCTTCAGAATTTCCGAGCTTCCAAGCAGCGCGGCGACCCGGTTGGTCGCGTGATTTCTGGTCTCAGCCACGGGCTTTGTCTACCCCCTGCCTCTCCGGCTCTCGCCCGGACTCTAGATGCGGCCTCAGGCACCGGCAATCGGCCGGATGGCTCGAAAAAGGCGACCTTTTGTCCATTCCCGGCTGCATTCGGCAGGGTCGGACTCGCTCGGTAGGCTCTCCGCATTCTCATCAATGGGACTAAGGTGCACGGTGAAGCGACCGGACGTGGTGAATGGGGACCGGAGGTAGACGGGTGCCTCGAAAGAAGCAGGAACCGGTCGAGACGGACGTCGCACGGACGATCGGCGGCTTGCTGAGAGGGCTCCGTCGGTCGGCGGGGTACAGGGCTGTGAGGGACGCGGCCGCGCACGAGCGATGTCCGGCGGCCCAGCAAACGATCTACGCATATGAGCGAGGGGGCCTGGTTCCCTCCTTGAAACAGTTCATGGAGCTGGTCGAGTTCTACGCGCTTCAATCCGAAGGTGCTGAACCGTCGATTCGGTACCAGGGAGTGGCGGCGCTGGTCGCCGCTCTGTCCAGCCCGGCGTACCACCTGACCGAAGCGCTCGAATTGATCAACCGTCTTCAGCCGGAGCCCGCGGCGGGGCGCCGGCGCCGCCGGTCGTCGACATGACGGCCATGCAGGACGAACGAGGCGTCGCCGAGCTGCTGACCGACGTGGATCACGTCGGGATCGCCGTCACCGACCTGGAAGCCGCCGTTGATGAATACCGCCGCGCGTTCGGGGTCGAACCGGTTCACCGGGAGCGCGTGGAGGACCAAGGCGTCGACGAAGTCCTGTTCAAAGTGGGTACCTCATACATCCAACTGCTGGCCGCGCTCGGTCCCGACACACCGGTCGGAAAGTTCCTCGAGCGCAGGGGCGAAGGCGTGCACCACGTCGGGTATCGCGTTGCGGATATCAACCTGACGCTGGAGCAACTTCGCGCCGCGGGCATTCCATTGGTGGACGAAGCACCGCGACCCGGGTCGCGGGGGACCACCGTAGCGTTCGCTCACCCGAAGGGGTTCCGTGGCGTGCTGGTCGAGCTCGTTCAGGAATGATCGACTTCACCATCCCTCCGGATCTGGAGGACGTACGCCGGCGGGTTGCGGCCTTCGTCCAAACGCACGCGCTGCCCCTGGAACCGAAGGTCAACGAATCGAACTTCGAGGCGTTTCTGGGAGACCTTCGAGAGGAAGCTCGACGGGCTGCCCTGTGGACGCCACATCTCCCTCCGGAGTGGGGCGGCCTCGGGCTCGGTGCGCTCGGGATGGCGCTGGTCTCTCAAGAGCTCGGCGTTTCGGCGCTCGCCCCGTTCGCGCTCAACTGCATGGCGCCGGACGAGGGGAACATGCACCTGTTGCTCCACGCCGGCACGGAGGACCAGAAGCGCCGTTACTTAAAACCGCTGGCGAACGGCACCATCCGGTCGTGTTTCGCGATGACCGAACGCGACGTTGCCTCTTCCGATCCGACGCAGCTCAGGACCACCGCGACGCGGGACGCCGACGGGTGGATTTTGAACGGCGAGAAGTGGTTCATCACCGGTGCCAATGGGGCGGCGTTCGCCATCGTGCTGGCTCGGACGGAGGAAGACGACAACGCCGACCCCAGGACTCGCCACACGCTCTTCCTGGTGGACGCCGGCAATCCGGGATGGCACATCGTCCGCGAGATTCCGGTGATGGGAACGCATGCTCCGGGAGGACACTGCGAGGTCCGATTGCTCGACTGCCGCGTCGCTTCTGATGCGGTCCTGGGGCAGCCGGGCGAAGGGTTGAAGCTGTCGCAGGCCCGCCTGGGCCCCGCACGCCTGGCCCACGCCATGCGTTGGATCGGCGTGGCGCAGCGAGCGCTGGATATCGCCACCGAACGAGCCATGGCGCGACAGGCGTTCGCCAAGGAGCTCATTCGGCACGAAGCAGTCGCATGGATGCTCGCCGACTCCGCCATCGACCTGTACGCGGGGCGTCTCATGGTTCTCCATGCGGCGTGGAAGATCGAGACGTCGCAGGAGTTTCGGCAGGAAGTCTCGATCGTGAAGGTCCATGTCGCCGAAGCGCTCGGTCGAGTGGTCGATCGAGCGATTCAGATCTGCGGCTCGCTCGGATATTCCGGTGATCTTCCGCTGGAGCGGTTCTACCGGGACGCTCGTGCCGCGCGGCTCTATGACGGCCCGTCCGAGGTCCACCGGATGGTCATCGCGAGGAATCTGGCAAAGGCCATGGCGACCGAAGGAACCACCAGCCGGTCTGCCGGCGGACCGGCGTGAGGAGCGCACCGGAGCTCGAACCGCTCGTTGATCCGGAAGGATTGACCTCTTACCTCAGAGACCGGTTCCCCGATTCAGCGAGCGAGTCTGTCGAAGTCGAACGTCACATGGCGGGGCACTCGAACGAGACGTTCTTCGTTCGGTTCGGCGAACGGGATTGGGTGCTTCGCCGGCCGCCTCGCGGGGCGTTCCTTCCCACAGCGCACGACGTGGCCCGGGAGTATCGAGTGCTTTCTGCGCTGGCCGGAACCGGCGTGCGGGCTCCCCGGCCCGTTCTGTTCTGCGAGGACACCGCCGTCATCGGCGCGCCGTTCTATCTCATGGAAAGAGTCGACGGCGCCGTCATCCGCGACGTTCTGCCAGAGCCGTTCGCCTCGGACGAATCTCTGCGCCGCGGTCTGGGTGATGAGCTCGTGGACGCGCTGGTCGAGCTGCATGCCGTCGACTGGCGTTCGGTCGGTCTGGAGGGCTTCGGGAAACCTTCTGGCTATCTGGAGCGACAGGTGCGGCGCTGGTCCGGTCAGCTCGAGCTGACGGAGCCCCTCACGCGGAAGGTTCCTGAACTGCATGCGGCGACGGATTGGTTGCGCCGGAACCTCAACGGCGTACCCGACACTCCCCCGACGATCGTCCACGGCGACTACAAGATGGACAACGTGATGTATGCGCCGGTGGCGCCTGCACGCCTGATCGCGGTCCTGGACTGGGAAATGTCGACGATCGGCGATCCGCTCGCCGACCTTGGGTGGATGGTGTCGTTTTGGCGCGAGCCCGGTGATCCAGTGGCTATCGACCTGGAAGGCAAGGGTCCGACCCGACTTCCGGGGTTCCAGCGACGCGACGATCTCATTCTCCGCTACGAGGAGCGGTCCCGACGGCAGGTCGGCGACCTGACATTTCATATGGTCCTTGCCGTGTGGAAGCTGGCCATCCTGCTGGAGGGCAGTTACGCGCGGCACCTCGCCGGACTGACCGACGATTCCTTCTTCGCGCAGATGGAGGAGGGCGTGCCGCTTCTCGCGCAACGAGCGCTCAACCTCGCGTCGCAATGAGCAGGTACATGGCGCTGATCGTCGACTTCGGCGGCGTTCTGACCACCTCGATCACGACAAGCCTCGTGCAGTTCTGCGCGAGCGCCGGAGTGAGCCCCGAGCGGCTGAAGGAAGTGCTTCGGGGTGCGTACTCAGAGGGCGAAACACCGTCGGCGGCGCTCGGTCACATGGTCGCGGATCTGGAGACGGGCCGGATGTCGCCGGACGAGTTCGAGCCGCTCCTGGCCGAAGCCCTCTCCGATGGCCTGCCGGTCCCGCTCGAGGCGAAGGGGCTCATCGGTCGGATGTTTCAGTCCGTGGGACCGGACGAACGAATGCTCGAAGCGGTTGGGGCCGCGCGCAAGCATGGACTGAAGACTGCCGTCCTCTCGAACACGTGGGGCCGCAGCGTGTTCTTCCCCGATCAGTTCAAGGCGTTCGACGCGGTCGTTCTGTCGGAGCACGAGGGCGTTCGCAAGCCCGAGCCGGAGATCTACCTGATCGCGGCGAAGAAGCTCGGGGAACGTCCGGAAGCGTGCGTCTTCGTCGACGACGTCCCGAGGAACGTGGAAGGCGCGCGGGCCGTGGGAATGGCCGGCGTCCTGCACAAGGACGCCGTGATCACCATCCCGAAGCTCGAAGAGCTGTTCGGCGTCTCGCTATCGGGCGAACAGCCTCGCGCTACGAAGGAAGATCGGTAAGCCCCTTCGTGGGCGCGCTCACCAAGGCCGCCATGTTCCCCTCGGGGTGGCGGTTCTCGGACATCAGCTGATGCGCCGTTCCGATCTCCGCGAACTCGAATGTCTGGGACAGGCACGGATCGATCTTCCCGTCGATCACCATCTGGTTGAACGCCGCGGACTGCTCGTCGTTGGCGAAGTGTGACCCCTGGAATCGCTTCTGGCGCATCCACAGGTACCGGAGGTCGGCCACCGCGTTGTAGCCGGTGGTGCCGGCGCAGATCACCACCATGCCGCCCGTATCACAGACGAAGATCGACGTGGGGACGGTGTCCTCGCCGGGATGCTCGAACACGATTCGGGGGCTCTTCTTCTCTCCCACCGCGTCCCAGATCGCCTTGCCGAACGCCTTGGCGCCTTCGGCCCATTCGGCGAACGCCTTGCCGTCCTTCCAGTGCGGCGGTATTCCCCAGTGCGAGAACTGCTTGCGGTTGATGGCCCCGACCGCGCCGAGCTTCATGCAGTAGTCGGCCTTGTCCTCAGATGACACAACGGCGACGGCCTTACCTCCGGCCTCGCGGACGATCTGGATGGCCATGGTCCCGAGTCCGCCTGCCCCTCCCCACACCAGGACCACGTCGCCCTCCTCCACTGTGTGCGGCGGCCACCCCATGAGCATTCGGTATGCGGTCGCGCCGACCAGGGTGGGCGCCGCCGCGTGCTCCCAGGTGAGATGCGGAGCCTTCGGGAGGCACTGGTGCGCCTGGACTTTGGTGAACTGAGCGAACGAGCCCCAATTCGATTCGTAGCCCCAGATTCGGTACGAGTTGGCGAAGCCTGGGTCCCCGCCCGCCGTAATGAAGGGATCGTCGGCGTCCCACTGACCGCAGTGAATGATGACGTGGTCGCCCACCGACGGCGTCGTGACGCCTTCACCAACGGCCCAGACCACGCCGGATGCGTCGCTCCCGCCGATGTGGAAGTCGGTCGGTTCTCCAAATCGCGCGTGGACCTTCGTCACATCCACGGGGATGCCCTTGGCCGCCCACACGTTGTTGTAGTTGATGCCCGCCGCCATGACGAGGACGAGGACCTCACCGGGCCCGGGCGGCGGCGTGTCAATGGCTTCCACCTGGAAGGCTTTCTCGGGTTCTCCGAACCGCTCAGGCCGGATGAGGTTCACGTACATGCGCGCCGGCACCTCGCCGACGGGCGGGATTTCGCCAATCTCGTAGAGGTCCTTCATCTCAGCCCTCCTTGCCTGCCTCGACATACTCGAGCCGGTTGCAAAAGCCGAACCGGCCGGAGCACCATAGCAACGCGCGCGGGACCCTTGCTCACTCGCGCCGCTGTTGTCGCGACATCGCCGCTGTTCTCGGGTGTGTCCGTGGCGACCGCCGCTTGCCTCGAGCGAAGAATGATGGCGCAGGACCATACGCCCCCGAGACCGTGAGCCCCGGGAAGAGATTGCGATGGCTGGAGTCATCGTCGTCGTTCTGCTCTTGAGGGCCGAACGACCGAACGCACCATTCCCCAGAAGCAGACAACGTCGCCGGCCGTGTGGCCGTCCTCGCGCTTCGTGCCTGGGTCGCGAGCTATGAAGCCCGAGAGCCGGGGAAAAAGACCCGGCCCCCGGATCCCACCGGGGGCCGGTTCTCTTTCGGGCTTGCGGTGCGTTACGAGGGGATAGCCCCTGTGTACCTGAAGATGAACAGGCCGTAGTCCCGGTCGCTGCCCAGCACAAGTCGGCCTCCGGCGCCGTTCTCCGTGAGGGCCACGCCCCAGAAGTTGTTGCCGGCCGGGTCGATGTAGTGGCCGACCTCCGTGGGGTTCGCGGGGTCACTGATGTCGACGACCCGGAGCCCGCCCGAGTACCACGAGAAGTAGGCGAGCTTGTCGGTGTCCACGTTGGCTCCACCCTCCGCCGGGTCATTCCGAGGAACCTCGACCTCGTGGACCGTAAGGTCCCCGAAGCCGATGCCAAAGGCCTCGTCGGCCGTCCCGGGGATGGTGATCTGGCTCACCTCGCGCGCCCGGGAGTCGAGCACCCGCGTGTAACCCCATCCGTCGAACCTGGCGGTGATGTCCACCTCGAACCCGATCTCCCCGATATTCGGCTCCAGGTCACCGGGGTCGCCCACCGGGTACGGAACCGTGTAATCGGGAGTACGGCCGAAGAGCTCGTGCATCGCCGTGTGCGTCGTGCACACGGTGGCGATCAGCTCGTCCGTCGGGAAGGCCCCGAAGCCACAGTTCGGCGGCTCGTCCGCTCCCGCGCTGCCCAGGTGGCGACCGGTGAGGATCACTGCATCCCAGCCCTGGTCCGTGGCGTTGTCGGCCTTCTCCCCCGGGAAGCACGCGCCCTCCGGGTTGTTCGGGTCGTTCGCCGGCCCTCGCTGGAGGACGACGATCTGCTCCTCGCCGGTCTCGAGCGACCCCGGCGGGAAGATGGAGTCCGCCGCGGGAATGGGCGTTGAGCCGTTCGGGCAGCCGTAGCCGCCGTAGGCTACCGGCCCGTTGAGGCGCTTGTCGGGCAGGACCGTGACGGGGGCTCCCCCGACTCCCACCGTGGTGTACTCCTCCGGCGCATTCGGTCCGGTGACTCGGGTGAGGGGGTTCGTCCGGTACGAGTCGAAGTCCTCGTCCGTGCCGATGAAGGCACGGCCCGTGCTCGTCCACTCGCCCTGGTGGGCGTTGCCCTCCGGCGGGCAGGCCGTTGGCACGACCTGGTCGCAGGTGGCGTAGTCGGAGTCCCGCAGGATCCGCGGGCGAGCCGGATTGGTGACGTCAACGTCCACCCAACCGGCGTCCCAATCCGAGACCATCAGGTGCCACGTCCCGTTGGGGAACCGGAGGACGTCGAAGTCGTGGGAGGTCTTCAACTCCCCGAATCCATCGACGTGTACTCCCGCCAGGGAGGTCTCCGCGAGCAAGCGGGGGCTCCGGGGGTTGGTGATCTCGAAGAGGTCGACGTCCTCGACCTCCTCGTTGTCGATGGCCGCCACGAATGCCCGGCTCCCAGCGTCCCAGGCTATGGCGCTGTGGGACTCGTTGGCCCGGGTGCCGTGCAGGTCGAAGTCCCCGAACGCCGTGACGAGAGGCTTCGGGTTGACCGGGTTGTTGATGTCGAAGATGGTGATGCCGCCCGGATTGTTCTTCGGATTGCTGGCGGCGCGGCACCACTCGTTGCTGATCACCAAGATGTCGCCGCTGTAGGCCGACGTGGTGATGTTCAGAGCGTGCACGCCCTCAGTCACGTAGCCGAATCCCGGACTGGTGAGGAATTTGACTCCCACCGGGTTGGCCGGGTCGGTGATGTCAACGACGTGGACGCCGCCGCTCTCACACTTGGCCCCCCAGTTGCCGACGTAAGCGTACGTCCTTCCGTTGGGAGCCTTGAGGGCCGAGACGTCGGAGATGTCCCCCTCCTCCGTGGTGAGTTGGAGCTTGCCGACCACATCGACGTTCGACTGTGTCGCCGGCAGGTGCCCCGTTGCCGGGCCATGCTGAGCATGAGCATGGTTGTGATGCGAGTAATAGAAGTCGTCGCGGTCGAAGTCGCCGGCACTGGGTGGAGCAGTCGCTCCTGCCCCGCCTCCAGTGGCCATCGACATCACCACGGCGAGTACTGCCAACCTCGCGAGATGTCGCTTCCTCATCTTCCCTCCAAAGTGCTGCCATTGGTTCGTTGGCCCGCCCAGGGCCAGATCACGCGGGATGAGGTTGCAGGTCCGTAACCACCCCCCTCTTGATTGCGGTCGAGAGAAAGATCCCGAAACAGCCGCATTTCACCAGCGGCTCGCGGGCCGACGGAGGATACAGATTCCGAGCTTCTCCGTCAATCTGCGGCGACGAGCGCGACGCCGAGCGCAACGAGCGTGCACAGGGCGACGGTTCAGGTTCAACGTTCCGGCGTCCACCCATCCCCTCATAAGCGAGGCGAAGCTATTGCAAATCGCCAGTAGTGCCCAGCAAAGCGACTACCCAACCGGCGGATAGACTCGATTGCTTGCATTGAAAAGGCTCAATTGCTTGCATTGAAAAGGGAGGAGCCTTGGCTGAGACGAAGGAAGAACCGGCGGAGTCGCCTGCCGAAGAAACCGCGGTGGGAGACACAGCGCTTCAAGAGGACGCGCTGGCGGAAGAGGCGCGGGCCGGAGCCACCACCGAGGAACGCATCGAGCAGCTACGTCAGCTGAAGGAAGAGGCGCTTCTCGGCGGAGGCCCCGATGCCATCGAGCGGCAGCACGGCCGCGGAAAGCTCACCGCTCGCGAGCGCATCGAGCTCCTCCTCGATCCAGGCTCGTTCGTCGAGACCGACCGCCTCGCCAGGCACCGCACGACCACCTTCGGGCTCGACAAGACCAAGCCGTACACCGACGGCGTCGTCACCGGTTGGGGCACGATCGACGGCCGCAAGGTCTTCGTGTTCAGCCAGGACTTCACCATCTTCGGCGGCGCGCTCGGCGAGGTTTTCGGCGAGAAGATATGCAAGATCATGGACCTGGCCATCTCGGTCGGAGCGCCGGTCATCGGCATCAACGACTCCGGTGGCGCCAGGATTCAGGAAGGAGCCGCTTCTCTTGCGGCCTACGGCTACATCTTCGACCGGAACGTCCGCGCGTCCGGGGTCATCCCGCAGATCTCCGTGATCATGGGCCCGTGCGCGGGCGGCGCCGTCTACTCCCCCGCCATCACCGACTTCATCTTCATGGTGAAGGGGACGTCGCACATGTTCATCACGGGGCCGGACGTCATCAAGGCCGTCACCGGCGAGGAAGTGACGTTCGAGGAGCTCGGAGGGGCGAACACCCACGCCAGTCGCTCCGGCGTGGCTGGGCTCATCGCCGACGACGAGGCGGACTGTCTCGCACAGGTTCGTTACCTGCTTTCGTTCCTGCCCGCGAACAATCTGGAAGACCCGCCGTCGTTCGCCCCGCGGGACGACCCCAACCGCCGGGACGAATCGCTCAACACGATCATTCCGGACTCGCCGCGAGCCCCGTACGACATGAAGGACATCATCAGAAAGGTCGTCGACGAGGGCGAGTTCTACGAGGTCTATCCGCTCTGGGCGCAGAACATCCTCATTGGGTTCGCCCGGCTGGACGGACGCGCCGTCGGCGTGGTCGCTAACCAACCGAAGGTGCTGGCCGGCACGCTCGACTTTGACTCGAGCGAAAAGGCGGCTCGCTTCATCCGGTTCTGCGACGCGTTCAACATCCCGCTGGTCACGTTCGTCGACGTCCCTGGTTTCCTTCCTGGAACCGCCCAGGAGTACGGCGGAATCATTCGGCGCGGCGCCAAGCTCCTGTATGCGTTCACCGAAGCGACCGTTCCGCGTGTCACCGTGATCACCAGGAAGGCTTATGGGGGCGCTTACGTAGTCATGAACTCGAAACACCTGCGCTCCGACGTGGAATTCGCCTGGCCGACGGCGGAGATCGCGGTGATGGGGCCGGAAGGTGCGGTGAACATCATCCATCGGAAGGAGATCCAGCAGGCGGACGATCCCCAAGCAAAGCGCAAGGAGCTCATCGCGCAGTACGAGGACCAGTTCGTGAATCCGTACATCGCCGCCGAACGAGGTTTCGTGGACGACGTGATCGAGCCGGCGGAGACGAGACGTCGACTCATCCAGGCGCTTCGCATGCTGCGGACCAAGCGCGAACAGGTTCCACCACGCAAGCACGGAAACATTCCCCTGTAGGCCTGCCGATGCGGTACGAGCTTCCACCGGGACTGACTCCAGAGGACGAACGAGCCATCGTCGCCGCGCTCGAGGAGTATTTCGGGTACTCCAGCCCACGGCCGAGCCCCTGGACCCTGGCCGGTCGAACCGACGCCTTGCGACTTGGAGCTCTGCAAGCGCGGAATCAGTCGAAAGAGCCGTGGCTCGAGGCCGGGCGCGTATCGTTCACGCGGAGAGGCACCGAGTCTCGCGTCGGACGCGGCGACACCAAGTAGGAACCGTGCCTGACGAGCGCGCCGGTCCACCAGCCGCCGACGAGGCGGTCGTGACGTCGTTGCGGTTGGAGGAGGCTTTGCTCGCGGCGGGACGCCTGCAGTCCGATGACATCCCGGCCCGGGTGCACCCCGAGGACTTGTCCTCTCCCTATGGGCGAGTGCTTCAGCCATCCGTGGATGTAATCGTTCCAAGAGCAGACCTGGAAGAGGCCCTACGGATCCTGGCTGAGCTCGACCAGTGACGGGCCGGGTCCGGTTGGTTCCCGGCGACGCCCCGACCATGGAAACCATCCAGGAACGGTTTCGCGCCGAAGGACTGAGTCCCCATTCGTGGGGCAACGCGCCCGGTGACACGTACGGCTGGCACCGCCACGACTACGACAAGGTGCTCTACTGCGTGCGGGGCGCGATCACATTCCACGGACGCGATGGCGACTACTCGCTCGCTCCCGGCGACCGGCTCGAGATCCAAGCGGGAACGGACCATGCCGCCACGGTCGGCCCCGAGGGAGTCGAATGCATGGAGGCCGCCGTGCATCCGTCACCGTGACATCGGTCGCGTTCCTGGTCGATCAGCTCTTCGGACCGGCGCCCGGGGGGCAGGGAACCTACATTCGCGAACTCATACCCGCGCTTTCGCGAATCGATCCGTCCCTACAGGTCACGCTGTTCCACTCGAGGCTTGATCCCGAGCGCCGTCAGCTCGAACCGTGGATGGAGCAGTACCGAATACAAGAGCTTCCGTGGTCGATGCGGCGGGCCTATCCATCATGGTCAGTGCTCGGCCGTCCTCGACTTCCCTCAAACATTGAATACGTCGACATCCTTCACGCACCGACACCCGCCGGCGTACCTCCGGCCGGCCCCCGACAGCGCAGCGTCGTCACGCTGCACGACGTGGCGTTTCTGGTACGACCCGACCTGTTTCCTCGCCGCTGGCTTTGGACATATCGAGCAGGCGTGGCCAGGGCCGTTCGAGCCGCCGACGCCCTGATCGCCGTCTCACAACACACGGCGGAAGACGTTGTCCGCCGAGCGCAAGCCGATCCGGCGAAGGTCCACGTCGTCCGGCTTGCGGCCTCCGTTCCGGCCACACAAACCTCGGACCAGGAAACGATCGATCGGGTCGGCGTGCGGACCCCGTATGTCCTGTCCGTCGGAACTCTCGAGCCCAGAAAGAACCTCATCGCGTTGGTCCGGGCGTACAGACGACTGGCGGCTCGGGGCTTCGGCCATTCACTCGTCCTCGCGGGCGGATGGGGCTGGAACTCGGGTCCGCTCAAGCAAGAGCTGTCGGTGCAGGCACCGGGTGAGATCGTCGTCACGGGCAGAGTAGCGCCCGACCTCGTGGACGCCCTCTATCGCGACGCAGGAGCGCTGGTGTACCCGTCTCTCTACGAGGGATTCGGACTGCCCGTCCTCGAGGCCATGGCACGCGGCGTACCGTGCATCGTCTCCAAGACCACGTCCCTACCCGAGGTCGCAGGCGACGCCGCGGTCTTCGTCGATCCGAAGAACATCGAGGAACTGGCGTCGGCGATCGAGCGAGTCACCGGTGATCCGAAACTTCGCGAGGATCTCCACAAACGCGGTCTCGCTCGTGCGGCCGAGTTCTCGTGGGACGAGACCGCTCGCAAGACGCTCGACGTCTACAAGTCGATCCTGTAACCCGTCAGAGATCCAGGAGTTTTGTGGCGTTGCCGACGAGGATCGCGCGTTGGGCTTCCTCGGAAAGGCCAAGGCCCTCGAACTCCTGGAACCAACGGTCCAACGAGATGAACGGGTAGTCGCTACCGAACAGCGTTTGCGCGTTCAGGCGCCGCCCGATCTCGCGCACAACCTCATGCGGCAGGTACTTCGGCGCCCATCCCGACAACTCGATGAACACATTCGACTTATGGAGGGCGATGGCAAGGCATTCCATGAACCACGGCCATCCGAAATGCGCCGCGATCCACGTCACGCCTGGGAAGTCAGCACCCACCGAATCGAGGAATCCTGGATGCGAGTAACGGATCTTTGTTCCGCCAGCCCCCGGCGTCCCCGCACCGATGCCGCACGTACCCGTGTGGAACAGCAGAGTCAGCCCGAGCTCCTGCGCTTTCTCCCACAGCGGATAGAAACGCTGTTGTCCCGGATCGAACTGCTGCATCGTCGGGTGGAATTTCAGCCCCTTCAGGCCGAGGTCACGACAGCGTTCCATCTCCTTGACCGCCGCGTCGCTGTGTGGGTCGACCGAACCGAATCCCATGAGCACACCAGGAAACCGGTCGGCAAGCGACGCCAGCCAGTCGTTTCCCATGAAGCCGCGGCCGGTGACCGATTCGTCGTCCCAGTCGAGGACCACTCCGAGGAGGTCTCGTTCGGAGTATTCCGACGCCACGTCCTCGATGCTCTTGCGAGGAACGCGGGCGCGGAAATATGCCTCGGTCGCTTCTAGGTGCGGCCCGATGGCTCGGTCGAGCCACTCCTGCATCGGCAGGTGGACGTGGAGATCGATTGCTTTCGGCATCCCTCTACGCGCCAGGCGCCGGGCAGACGGCCGCCCGCTCCTTCTCTACCGGTCGTAGTCGTAAAACCCCTTGCCGGACTTCCGGCCGAGGTGCCCCGCCGCGACCATTCGCTTGAGCAGCGTGGGCGGTGCGTACAGCGGGTCCTTGAACTCCTCGTAGAGCACGTTGGACACGTGCAGCGCCGTGTCAAGGCCGATCAGGTCCAGCAGGGTCAACGGCCCCATCGGATGGCCCAGCCCGAGCTGCACCGCCGTGTCGATGTCCTCACGCGTCGTGAACTCCTGCTCCAGCATGCTGATCGCGCTGTTGAGGTAGGGGATCAGCAGATAGTTCACGATGAAGCCGGCACGGTCCTTCGCCAGCACCGTGGTCTTCCCGAGCCGCTCCCCCATCGCCCGAGCGAAGTCGACCGTCTCTTCAGAGGTGCTCAGACCGCGGATGATCTCCAGCAGCTTCAGCACCGGCGGTGGGTTGAAGAAGTGCATCCCGATCACCTTGTCCTGGCGTTTCGTGACCGCCGCCAGTTCGCCGATGGGGAGCGACGACGTGTTCGTTGCCAGCACCACATCCGGCCGCGTTGCTTCGTCCAGGGTTCGAAAGACCTCGGCCTTGATCGAGAGGTCCTCGGTGACGGCTTCGATGATCAAATCGGAATCCGCCAGGTCGGTGAGATTGACCGACGGCTTGATCCGACCAAGTGTCTCCTGCTTGCCCGATTCGTCGAGCTTGCCCTTTTCGACGGCCTTGCCCAGGGACCGCTCGATCGACTTCATGCCGCGCTCCATGTGTGGCTCGTCGGCCTCCACCACAGTGACGTCGAGGCCGGTCTTCGCGCAGACTTCCACGATCCCTGACCCCATCACGCCACAACCGACCACACCGACCGTTCTGACCTCTTCTGCCTTCATTCGCTCCTCCAACTCATCTCGTCGCGTGGCCCGAAAGCGGGCCAAGCCTAGTACCCGCCGGAAACCGCCCGCAAAAAGCAGGCCCGGCCGGGCAAGCCAAGCCGGCATGGTAGACATGCTGGGTGGTCGCGCTTTCCCTGGTCGAGCGAATCGTCGAATGGATCGAGCCCGCCTTCCTGGTGGCCGGGTACTTCATCATCCTCGGCGGCGTGCTGCTGGAGCGCTCGATCTTCATCGGGCTGATCATCCCGGGGGACGTGATCCTGGCCCTGGGCGGCATCTATGCCGCTCGCGGCGAGATGACCCTCTTCTGGGTCATCTTCCTCGGGACGATCGCCGCGATCGCGGGTGAATCCATCGGGTATTGGCTGGGACGCAAGTACGGCCGCGGGCTCATTCGCAAGCTGCCACTGGTGAACCGGATGGAGCGTCTTTTTGAAAACGCCGAGGAGTACTTCAGGCGACACGGCGGGTGGACGGTCGCCATCGGACGCTATGCCACCGCGGCCGGCGCGTTCATTCCGTTCAGTGCGGGCCTGGGCAAGATGTCGTACGGGCGTTTCCTGGCCTTCGATATCCCGGCGATCATCGTCTGGGCGGCCGGTATCTCGATCTTTGGATATGTCTTCGGCCAGCACCTCGAGTTCGTGGACACGGTGCTGTCGCGTTTCGGTTACGTCGTTCTTGGACTCTTCATTGCGTTTTTTCTCGGACGCTACCTGTGGAAGAAGGTGCGACAGCGTCGCGAAACGGAGAAGTCCGCGACTACTGAACCAGGTCCGCCATCTCCCCAATGATTCTGGTGACGTCGTGGTCGCGCGGTGTGTAGACCCGAGCCACTCCTAGCTTCATCAGCTCCTTCGCGTCGTCATCGGGGATGACCCCGCCCACCACGACCGGAACCTTTTCGGTGTCGATTCCTTCTTCCCGCATCCGTTTCAGCACCTCCGGGACCACCAACATGTGTGCTCCAGAGAGGACCGATAGGCCGATCAAGTGCACGTCCTCATCCACGGCAGCCCGGGCGATCTCGGCAGGGTTCAACCGGATCCCCTGATAGATCACTTCGAAGCCGGCGTCGCGAGCGCGGACGGCGACCTGCTCGGCAGCGTTGGAATGGCCGTCCAGGCCGGGTTTCGCCACCAACAGGCGAATCTTTTTCGCTCCGGCGCGTTCGGCCGCAGCTCGAACCCGCTCCCGAATGCCGTCCAGGACGTGCTGTTCGCCCGTCGGCATTGCCTGCCCGCCCACGCCAGTGGGCGCGCGGAACTCTCCAAAGACCTCTCGAAGCGCGTTGGCCCACTCACCGGTGGTGACACCCGCCTTGGCCGCTTCGATCGAGGGCGGGACCAGGTTTTCGTTCCCTTCAGCGGCGCGGCGCAGAGCATCCAGTGCCTGCCGTGCCGCTTCCCCGTCGCGTTCCGTTCGCCAGACCTCGAGGCGCTCGATCTGCTCGTCTTCGGTGGCCTGCTCCACGCGCTCCACCGCCTCGAAGCCTTGCCCCATTCCCGTGGCCAGCGGCGACGGCTCGGTCTCCTGGTAGCTGTTCACCCCTATCACGACACGCTCAGCGGCCTCGATCTGGCGAAGCCGCTCGGCCAGGCTCGCAACGAGCCGCTCCTTCATGTAGCCGAGCGCTTCCACCGAACCGCCGCGCTCCTCCACCCGGTGGAGCTCCTCCCAGGCTTCTTGTTCAATCCGCGATGTCGTCTCCTCGACGACTTTCGAGCCCGCGAAGAGGTCCTCGTACTCCAACAGGTCGGTCTCGAGCGCCAGGATTTGCTGGGCCCGCAAAGACCATTGCTGGTCCCAGGCCCGCGGCAGTCCCAGGGCCTCGTTCCACGCAGGAAGCTGAACGGCGCGCGCTCTCGCGCCTTTGGACAGCGTCACGGCCAGCATCTCCAACAGAATCCGGTACACGTTGTTCTCGGGCTGGACCGCCGTGAGCCCCAGCGAGTTGACCTGAACGCCGTAACGAAACCGGCGCAGCTTCGGATCCTCCACGCCATACCGCTCGCGGGTGATCCGATCCCACAGCGACGTGAAGGCGCGCAGCTTGCACATCTCCTCGACGAACCGAATGCCGGCGTTGCAGAAGAACGAGATTCGGCCGGCGAGTGAGGGCAGATCGTCGTCACGGACCCGGCCGGTCGCACGCGCCGCGTCCAGGACCGTGATCGCGTTCGCCAGCGTGAACGCCACTTCCAGGACGGGATCCGCTCCAGCCTCCTGGAGGTGGTAGGAGCAGACGTTTATGGGATTCCACTTCGGGACTTCTCGCAGCGTCCAGGTGATGAGGTCGGTGGTGAGGCGCATCGATGGTTCGGGGGGGAAGATGTACGTCCCTCGGGAAAGAAACTCCTTGAGGATGTCGTTTTGGGTCGTGCCAGCGAGTGTTGACCGCTCGGCACCCGAGGCGTCCGCCACCGCGACGTACTGCGCGAGCAGCCAGACGGCCGTCGCGTTGATGGTCATCGAGGTGTTCATCTTCTGAACGGGAATTCCGTCGAAGACCGTGCTCATGTCCCCGAGGTGCGAGATCGGGACACCGACTCTGCCGACCTCACCTCGAGCCATCTGGTGATCGCTGTCGTATCCGCATTGGGTCGGAAGGTCGAAGGCGACCGAAAGACCGGTCTGGCCCTTCGCCAGGTTCGTCTTGAACCGGGTGTTGGTCAGCGCCGGAGTGCCGTAGCCCGCGTACGTACGAAAGATCCAGGGCTCGTCACGGCGCTGGGGAGTTGCGCCCGCGGCGCTCATAGCGCGGCGAGTATACCCGCGGGTAGGTTCGGGTCAGATGGCACCGCCTCGTAGCAGCGGTGGAGCTACGTCAGCAGACCGAGTTCAGGTACGGGAACGGGTTCACGGCGCCGCCGTTGCCGGGATGCCACTCGAAGTGATTGTGCGGAGGCGTTCCGGCGGCGTTCCCGCTCTGTCCGACGTACCCGATGATCGTGCCCGTTGACACCTGACCCAGAGTGCCGAGCCTGGAGAGGTGCGCGTTGTACGTGTACCCCTGGGACCCGTACACCTTGACACTCAGGCCACCAAGGCCGCCCGAGCCCGCCACGGCCCTGCCGGCGAACGTCGCTCGGATGGGCGTCCCGTACGGGGCGAAGATGTCGTTGCCCTGATGCGTTCGACCTCCCGAACGCGGAAAGCCCCAGTCATCGATATACGAACGAGGTTGGTCCACGGGACAGGTCTCCAGTACGCCCCCGATCGCCGGCCCCGTCGGCGCGGCGGACTGTGCCGCCTGCGCAGCCAGGCGGGCCAGCCTGCGAGCTCTCAAGATCTCCCGGCGGTGCTTCTCCGCAAGTTTGCGGACCAGCGACTGAGCGGCCCGCCGGTCGCTGCTGATCTGCGCCATCACCGCGGTCTGCGCCATAAGCTGCTGTTGCAGCGCGGCGTACTGAGCCTTGACGAGCTCGCGCTCCCGCAGGCGCTGACGCCGGAGCTCTTCCAGCTTGGTCTCCCGGTGCTCCAACCGTGCCTTCAGCCGCTGGACGAGCCTGATGAGGCGCCTGTCGCTGTCCGTTGCTCGATCGACTATTTCCATGCGGGAGCTGAGGTCCCGCAACGATGTGGATCCCAAAACGAACTCGAGAGGTAGGAGGTTTCCACCGGTCTGATATGTGATCCGAGCCCGGCGATCAAGCTGTGCCTGCGTCCGCAACAGACGCCTCCGTGCCACGTTGATCTCTTTTTGTACCGTCTGCAGCTCGGCATGGAGCAGCCCGATGACGGATTCGAGCTGGTTGATCTGCGACACGATGGCCTGAGCGCGACCCCTGAGCGCGAGCAATTGCTGCTGGTTGGCGGCCAGGCGGTCTTCAATCGCCTCCAGCTTGGCCCTGGCTGCGTCCAACTCCTGCTTCGTGTCAGCGGTTGCGGAATGGACTATCAGGCCAACGAAAACAACGCCGGCGGCGACGAGGGCCGCCGCGCGACGAAGTGCGGGCGTGAGAAACACAATCACAGAAGACAAACCCCTTGTTGAGGCCAGACAAAAGCCTGACTCCCGATCCTCCCCAGTTCAATCATTTCCACAAGGGAACTTCGGCCGGGGGATGAGCCGTCTTGAGCGAGTACTACAACGGGGGTCTGACACGCATGCGCGTCTGAAGCAACGCGCTGTTCACCGTGCGACCGAACGGGTTAGATGCCGGGGCGGGAAAGGCTTAGGGCGTTAGCAGACTTCGTTCAGGTACGGGTACGGGTCCACCGCGCTTCCTCCGCCCGGGTGCCACTCGAAATGGTTGTGCGGAGAGGTATAGCGAGCATTCCCGGTGTTTCCGACGTAACCGATGATGTCTCCCGCCTTTACCCGTCCCAACTTGCCGAACCTCGAAAGGTGGGCGTTGAAGACGAACCCCCTCTCGCCGTGGACGTACACGCCCAGCCCGCCAAGGTAGCTGCTCGAGGTCGTCGCAACTCCAGGGAACGGGGCGCGAACGGGCGTTCCATACGGCGCCATGATGTCGTTGCCCTGGTGGCTTCGCCCGCCGGATCGTGGATCTCCGAAGCTCGAGGTGTAGTGGCGTGGAGGGTCAACCGGGCAGATCTGCAACACGGTGTTCTTGCTGAGTGCGGGGCCTGACGGTTTCTTCGGCGCCGGCTTCAACAACGCCTTCCTGGTCGTGCTCTGGATCGCGCGCTGACGCGCCTCCTCGACCTGTTGCTGCCAGTCCTCGCCGAGCTTCTTCGCCAGCGCGCTGATCTTCTTCGCGTCGCTCTTCTGCTGGTTGATGAGGTCCACCTCGGTGTTCAGTTGCCGCTGAAGAGTCTGCTGCCGCTCCAGAAGGTGACGGTTCTGCCCAAGTCGCTGGATCTCGAGTCGCTGCAGCTCTGCTTGACGGGTCCGAAGCTGCGCGTCGAGACCCTCGACTCGCTCGATTAGGGCGCGGTCACTATCGGTGGCACGGTCGACGATTTCGAGCCGCGAGCTGAGGTCGGAGAGCGAGCTGGAACTAAGCAGGAGCTCCAGGCTGAAAACCCCGCCCGTTTGGTACGCCGTCCGGGCCCGGTCGTCTAGCCTGCCCTGGATGCCGAGGAGCCGCTCGCGGACACCGTGGATCTCCTGTCGGACCCGCCTCTCTTTGGCCTGCAGGACCTCGATGCTCTCGTACGCGAGGTGCATCTGGCCGGCGATCGCATCGCCCGCCGCTCGAAGCTCCTTCAGGCGGCGTTCGCTGGCCTCCATCCGCTTTTCGAGCGCCTTCAGCTTGGCCTTCGCTGCGGCCAGTTCCTTCTTCGTGTCAGCCGTTGCGGTCGTCCCCGCAGCCGAGGCGAGCAGAAGCGAGGCGGCCAGACTGGCCACCACGCGCGCGAACGCGGTTGAACGTACCCCCCTCACAGATCCCCTACCCTACCCGGGGGTGTCAATTCGGTGCTTTAGCCCGCACGAAAGAACTAGTTGACTAGTCATTTCAGGGGCATATCCCTATAGGTAGCGCCAGGTATTGTCAAACTCGCCGATCAGCGCGGGCAGGGCCCTCCTCAGAGGTCCGTTCCCGGCAACCCGAGGTCGCGAGCGATCAAAATTCGCTGGATCTCGTTTGTGCCTTCCCCGATCTCCAGCACCTTTGAGTCCCGGTAGTACCGAGCGACCGGAAAGTCCTCCATGAAGCCATACCCTCCGTGGATCTGGAGCGCCTCTCGAGCGCTGGTTACGGCGACCTCACTTGCGTAGAGCTTGGCCAGCGACGCCTCCGCTTTGTAGGGCCGGCCCTGATCCCGCAGCCACGCCGCCTTGTAGGTCGCCAGACGAGCGGTTTCGACGCCTACCCGCAGGTTCGCCACCTTGAACTGAATGCCCTGAAATTCTCCGATCGGTCGGCCGAACGCAGTGCGTTCCTTGGCGTACTTGACCGACTCCTCCAAGCATCCCTGTGCCAGTCCAACCGCGAGCGCTGCGATGGCGATTCGGCCGTCGTCGAGCGTACTCAGGAACTGCGCGAACCCGCGTCCGCGTTCGCCCAGCAGGTTCTCCTCGGGCACACGGCAGTCCTGGAAGGACAGCTCATGGGTGTCCGAGGCGCGCCATCCGACCTTCCGGTAGGACTTCCCGACCTCGAAGCCGGGCGTATCCGTTGGGACGATGATCGTGGAGATCTCCTTCTTGCCGTCCCGCTCGCCCGTGACGGCGGTGATCGTGCAGACCTTGCTGATGGCGGTACCCGAATTCGTGATGAATGCCTTCGACCCGTTGATCACCCACTCGCCGTTCTCCAGGCGCGCGGTCGTCTTGGTGGAAGCGGCGTCGGAGCCCCCGCCCGGCTCGGTCAGGCCGAACGCTCCGAGAATCTCGCCCCGGCACATGGGGACGAGCCACCGTTGCTTTTGCTCCTCGGTCCCGAAGGCGTTGATGGGATTCGCGCCGAGCCCCACTCCGGCCTCGAGGGTGATGGCGATGGAGGAGTCGATCCGAGCGATCTCCTCGATGGCCAGGCAGAGCGTGAGCATGTCGGCTCCCTGACCGCCGTACTCCTCGGGAAACGGCAGCCCGAACAGCCCCATCTCGCCCATCTGCTTGACGATGTCGAGCGGCAGCTCCTCCTGGCGATCCATCTCTTCGGCCCGAGGGGCAATGACCTCCTCGGCGAATTCGCGGACCGCGCGGCGGAATTCCTCCTGCTCGGGCGTGAGGTCGAACTCCACGGCCATGAGGTTACCCCGTGGGGGCGCAGCCCTTCCGTTCGACCCCTGTTCTTGGGGCAATGGCGGTGAGACAATGACGAACGACATGTCGCAGGTCGTTGAAGAGTCCCTCGAGGCGGGCCGGGAAGCCTTCAGGCGAAACGCGTGGGAAGAGGCGTTTCGTCTGCTCTCCGAGGCCGACCGCTCCGGGCGGCTGGCCCCAGAGGACCTGGAGATGCTGGGTCAGGCTGCCTGGTGGGTTGCGAAGCCGGACGATTCCGTGCATGCCCGCGAGCGGGCCCATGCCGCGTATCTCGAGGCCGGCAAGCGGTCGAGGGCGGCCCTGATGGCGCTCATCTTGAGCCAGGACTACCTGCAACGTGTCTCTCCCTCCATCTCCGCAGGCTGGTACGGGAAGGCCCAACGGCTCCTGGAGAACGAGCCCGAATCTGTGGAGCACGGGTGGGGCGCTCGGTTCCGCTCGTTCCGCGCCCTCGAGATGGAGGGCAATCCCGAGGCCGCCGTCAAGTTCGCCCAAGAGGCGCTCGATATCGGGACGCGGTTCGGCGACCGCGACCTTCAGGCGGTGTCGCTCATGGATCAGGGCCGCGCGCTGGTGGCTCAGGGACGCGTTCGCGAAGGTCAGGACCTCATGGACGAGGCCATGGTCGCCGCGGTGGGAGGAGAGCTCGGGCCGTTCATGACCGGGATCGTGTACTGCAACATGATCAGCACCGCCGAGCACCTCGCCGATTACCAGCGGGCGGGCGAATGGGAAGAAGCCGCCAGACGGTGGTGCGAGCGCCAGTCGATCAATGGCTTCCCCGGGATCTGCCGGGTCCATCGCGCCGCAGTCATGCGGCTCCGCGGTTCCTGGGCAGACGCCGAGGCGGAGGCGCGGCGCGCCAGCACCGAGCTCCGCGAACACAACATGCTTCGGTTCGTTGCCGAGGCCTTCTACGAGATCGGCGAGATCCGGCTTCGCATGGGCGATTTGGCTTCCTCGGAAGAAGCCTTTCGCCAGGCCCACGAGCTCGGTCGCGATCCCTTCCCCGGTCTGGCGCTGCTTCGCCTGGCCGAGGGAAACGTTCGGGCTGCCGTGACAGCCATGAAGCGTGCGGACGCCGAAACCCCTTCTGACCGCTTGGGGCGGGCCAAATTTCTCCCGGCCCAGGTTCAGATCGCGCTGGCGGCAGAAGACGCAAGTTGGGCGAGCCGGGCCGCCGACGAGATGGATTCGATTGCGGAGGAATACGGGACTCCCGCGTTGAAAGCCACGGCTGCGAGCGCGCGGGGCTCGGTCCTCCTGGCGTCGAACGACCCGACCGAGGCCCTGCGGAAATTCCGCCAGGGGTGGCAGTTGTGGGGAGAGGTGGATTGCCCCTACGAGGCCGCGTCGTCGCGCGTCGGGATAGGTCGGGCGTACGCGGCCCTCGGAGACAAGGACGCCGCGATGCTCGAGCTCGGCGCGGCCAGATCAGCGTTCGAACGCCTCGGCGCCGTCCTGGACGCCCAGCGAGCCGGTGAGCTGCTCGACAAGCTCAGCGGCGACGGGAAGGCGAAGACACGTGACCGGCGAACGTTCATGTTCACCGACATCGTGAAGTCGACGGCGCTCGTGGAGGCCATCGGCGATGACAGTTGGGAGCACCTACTGAACTGGCATGACGAGACGATTCGATCCCTAATCCGGATGTACAGCGGTGAGGAGATCGACAAGGCGGGAGACGGCTTCTTCGTGGCCTTCGATGCCGAAAAGGATGCTGTGGAGTGCGCCGTCGCCATTCAACGCAAGCTCGCCGACCACCGCCGAACCCACGGTTTCGCCCCGCAGGTCCGGATCGGCCTTCACGCCACCGAAGCGACGCGGACGGGTCAGGACTACATGGGCAAGGGGGTCCATGAAGCCGCTCGCATCGGGGCGCTGGCGGAAGGAGGCGAGATCCTGGCCAGCGGCGTGACCCTGGAGCAGGGAGTGCCGTTTCCCGTTTCCGACTCACGTACGGTCACGCTGAAGGGAATCTCGGAACCCGTTCAGGTCTCGGCGATCGACTGGCGCGCTTAGGCGCGCGCAGCCGTCACGCCGGCTTGCTCGAGACCGACGACAACGCCCCTTTGACCCGTTCGGGCTCCTCGAAAGCATGACGCCACTGCGCCGCCTCCAGCGTTCTCCGGGCGTCGTCGAGCCGCTCCTGCCCTCCCACGGCTTCCGGGCCGAACAGGGCGCCGATCCACCAGACCACAGAGGCGAGTTCGTTCCGCCATCCTTGCTCTTCGGACGAAGCCCAAGCGCGCCGGGCGAATTCCAATCCCACGTCCCGCTCGCCCTCCGCCAGCGCCAGCGCGGCCTCGGCCATCCAGAGTCCTTCGAGGCCCGACCTCCACTCCGCGGTTCCCGACTCAACGATGTCGGCAATCTCTTCGCTCACGGCGCGGGCCTCCGGCCGCTTGCCGGCGCTGACTTGGATCAACATCAGCTGTCCGGCGGTCCAGGCAATCAGATTCCGTTCTTCGAGCTCGAAGCACAGATCCAGAGCCTCCCGAACGTCGGTTTCCGCCAGGTCGAAACGCATCGCCAGCCAGTGAATCCGGCCGCGGTCACCGAGCGCGCTCGCAAGCTCCCACCGAGCTCCCAGTTCGCGGAAGAGGCGTACCGACTCGTCAAGGGCGGCGAACGCGTCGCTCAAGCGCATCATTCGCCGAAGCGAGTTGCCGACCGTTTCCTGGGCGACGGCGATGGTGAAGGGATCATCCATTTTTCGACCGAGCGCCAGAGCCTCCTCACCCAACGAAAGGCACTCACCTTCATCGCCCACGACTGAAACAACCGAGGTGAGTGAGGTAAGCGCCCGCGCTTCCGCCCAGAGGTCCTCCTCCTCGTTCTTTCGCGTTACGTCGAGGGCCTCCTCGAACATCTCGCGTGTCTTGCGGAGGTCGCCCCGCCAGTACGGCGCCCACCCCGCCATCAACAGCGTCCGCGCGGTAATCCACGGATCGTCGATCTCTCGTGCCGCCTCGAGGGCCTGATCGAACAGGGGCGAGGCCCTGTCGACGTCGCCCTCGATGTTCAGCGTGATGTCTGCGAGAAAGCGGCTGGCGTGAGCTCGAACCCAGAGGTTTCGGCCCCCGATCTTCAGGGCGCGCTGGAGCGCGCCTCTCGCCGCGTCGTACTCGCCCAGCCAGTACCGCGACTCGCCGATGAAGGAGACAACTTGCGCTTCGGACTCGCCCCACTGCTCCTTCGGACCGGCGAGCGCGAGGGCGCGCTCGTAGAGGTCGATTGCCGTCCGCGACTCCATTCGACGCCTGGCGACGTCGCCTGCTCGACGAAGCGCCCGAATCGCGCGGTCGGCGATCGATCGGTCAGTCGGATCGAGGTCCAGAGACGCCAGCGCCGCCTGCTCCAAGTGGTACGCAATGGCCTGTCGGTTGCGTTCCTCGCCCCATGCGGAAATTCCGTCCGCGACCTGGAGATGCAGCCGCAGGCGCTCTCGCTTGGGAAGGCTTTCGTACGCGACCGTTCGCAAAACGTCATGCCGGAATCGCCATGCGTCCCTCCGTTCCCGGTCTCGGACCAGTAGCTCCGCATCCTCGAGCTCCGTCAAGACGGCGGAGTCGGCGGCGGTGATGAGCGAGAGCTCGGCGACCGTGAACATGGATCGAGGGAACACGGATGCCTTGCGTGCCAGATCCCTGGCGGCCTCGGGGAGATGATCCATCCTGGCGGCCACGACGGCCTGAACTGTCGGCGGAAGGACGTGACCGTGGAGGATCCCCTCGAAGTGTTCGGCGTGTTCCTGCAACAGCATCGCGGTTGTCTCGATGATGAAGAACGGATTGCCCCCGGCGTGCCGAGCAACGTGTTCGGCGGTCTGCTCATCCAAGTTGTCACCGGTGACGGTGGCGAGCTCCATGGCTTCCTCGACCGACAAGGGATCGAGTCGGAGCGTCAGGGAATCGGCGGCGGCGCCCCATCCATGCCGCTCCTGAAGCAGCTCGTCCCGCGCCAGGCAAAGGACGAGCAACGGGAGTCCATCGCCTTCGTTGAGCAGACTCTCAATCAGGTCGAGGAGCTCGGACTGGGCACGGTGCATGTCCTCGAACACCATCACGACGGGCGTACGCCGGCCCATGCCATGCAACAGCTCCGTGAGACCGGCACGAATCTCGGCGTTTCGGTATCGCCGGCTCTCGCTGGTCTCCAGGTCCCGGCTCGGATCGAACTCCGCGGCCGAATCGGGGAGGACTCCGTTGTCACGGCTCTTCGGCGACGAATCGGCCGGGTCTTTGCCGGACCCCAGGCCGACGGCCAGACCGAGCCGCCCGGTGACCTTTTCGACCTCGCTCGCGTCGCAGCATCCGCTCACGAGGTCCTCCAGTCGTTTGCGGACTTCGGCCGGAGGCGTGTCCCATCCCACATCGAGCTCGCGTCTGATCATCTCGGCAAGCGGGGCGTACGTGACGTCCTCTTCGTGTTCGGCCGTATGCCCGACCAGGACTTTCACATCGCTGGGCAGACCCGCCAGAAACTCCTCGACCAGCCGGGACTTCCCGATGCCGGGTTCGCCGACCACGGTCACGAGGTGAGGACGTTTCGCCTGGCGTACTCGGTCGAACGTATTGGTGAGAAGTGCCACCTCGTAATGCCTTCCAACGAGAGGAATGGTCCGACGGGAAGATCGGCTCGTCAGCGACCGAACCGGCCAGGCTGCCAATTCCTGCGGCAGGCCTCGATGACGGAGCATCCGCCTTTCACCGAACTCCACCGAATTCCGGGTGAGCTGCCGCGTGGTCTCTCCGACCAGGACCTCACCAGGTTCTGCTGCCTCCTGCAGACGAGCCGCCAGATTGACCGGAGCGCCGGTCACCAGGAACTGACCGACGGGGCCGGACCCAGTAGCCACCGGGCCGGAGTTGACTCCAACCCTCACCCGAAGCGGGACGGGGAGTCCGAGCTCCTCGCCGAGGCGGACGGTCCGGTCCCTGATGAGCACTGCAGCTCGAACCGCCCGAAGGGCGTCATCCTCGTGCGAGAGCGGAAGGCCGAACACCGTCATCACCGCATCGCCGACGAATTTTTCGACCCTTCCGCGGAGGGATTCCATCTCGACCGAGACCATGCTGTAGAAGTCGCCGATGACCTCTCGGTACCGCTCCGGGTCGAGCCGAGAGGCGAGCTCGGTCGAGCCGGCAAGGTCTGCGAAGACGATGGTGACGAGCTTGCGCTCCTGGGTCGTGGGGACGCCTACGGGGGTTCCACACCGCGGGCAGAACCGGGCGTCGGGTGGCAGCGGAAAGCCGCAGGTTTCGCAGGTTGCAGGGGTCACGCCCGACAGGATAGGGCGGACCGCCCCGGGATCTAGCCCGTCGGGGTGGTGCGAGCGGCCGCGCGTGTGAACATCGCATCGGCGGCGCGCTCTGCGGCCTCGAGGTCTCCGCGCGCCACCGCGTCGGCGAACTCCTCGTACCCGTGCAGGTACCGGGATGCGGCTTGCTCCCTCCTCGAGGATGGAAGGAAGGCGGACGCGCAAATCACGAAGGCCAGAATCCCGAACCCGGTTATCAAAATGAGAACCATGCGGGCCGCCAGGATGAAGTGGACATCCATGGCGATCATCGCGTTGCCGCCCTCAATGCGAACCCTTCAGCTCGGCATCCCTGGCATTTGATGCACTACCCGCTTTCGGGCGGGCGTATTCGATCAGCTGGACGGTATTTCCGTCCGGGTCCTGGAACGACGCAAACCGGGCGTACCCTTCCACGTCACCCTCGTGGCCGAACTGCACGCCCCGCTCGGAGAGGACCGTCCGCGCACGATCGAGATCCTCGACCGCGAAGACGGCGGTCGCGCCACCGGGCGCGGCGGGGTGGCCCTCGACGAGGCGATGCAGCGCGAATTGGCGACCCCCAACGTCGAACACCGCCCAGTTGTCACCCTCTTGGTTGTGCAGGGAGAGGCCGAGGATCTCTCGGTAGAAGCGAACTGCCCGCTCCATGTCCGAGACCCAGTAGTAGACGTGGTCGAGCGTAGTGACAACGGGCCCATCGCCAGGCACGGCGGTTGGAGTCTATCAAGGTGTTCCGGCCTGCCCTCGAGCCGCGCTTTGGCTCCGAGACATGGTTACTCGCCGTCGAGAGCGATCACGGCGACGGCTTGGCCGGCTTCAACTGTGGATCCAGGTTGCGCGTGTATCTCCCGGACGACACCTGCCCTCGGCGCGGCCAATTGAGTCTCCATCTTCATCGCTTCGAGAACGGCAACGGGGTCGCCGGCCTCGACCCGATCACCTTCCGCGAGAAGCAGCTTCAGGAGGGTCCCGTGCATCGGCGCGACGACGGCACCGGCCTCCGGACCCACCGGTCTCGTTACTTGATTCGCCGACGGATCGCCGGGTCGCGCGCGTCCCGTCGTCGCCGGCACCTGTGCCCCCAAGATTGCCGGCGCGATGGCCGGGTGCCAGAGACGCGCCTTCGGGTCGGTCACGGCGGCCGCAGGGCGACTGGTTGCCGTTGCAGCGGGAGTCGTCGTGTCGGTGCGCCTGGATACCGTCCTCGCCATGAGCGAATCCAGAGCCCCGCCCTCAACCGTTCGGGTCGAGTAGGAGCCGTCCACGAACTCGTCATGCTGAAGGAGCGCCTGGTGGGCCGGAATGGTCGTGGGGATTCCTTCGATCTCGAACTCCCCGAGCGCTCGGAGCATTCTCTTTCGCGCCACCTCCCGATCGGGCCCCCACACGATGAGCTTCGCGATCAGGCTGTCGTAGGCGGGTGAGATCTCGTCGCCCTCGCCGAACCCTGAGTCGACCCTCACCCCGGGGCCGGCGGGCTCGCGGTACCGCTCGATTCGGCCGGGTTTTGGCATGAACTTCCGGCTCGGATCCTCTGCGTTGATCCGGCATTCAATGGCGTGCCCCCTCGGGGCGAACCGTCCATCGTCGGTCAGATCGGATGCCACAAAACCCATGCCCTCCGCAGCGGCGATCTTGAGCTGGCATGCCACGAGATCGAGTCCGGTCACTTCCTCGGTGATGGTGTGCTCGACCTGGAGCCGAGCGTTGATCTCCAGGAAGTAGAAGCGGCCGTCCTCATCCACCAGGAACTCGACGGTCCCGGCGTTGACGTACCCGCACCCGTTGGCCACGGCAACGGCGGCTTCGCCCATCGCCGGGGTAACGTCGCGAAACTTCGGCGGCGGCGTTTCCTCGACGAGCTTCTGGTGTCGCCGCTGGAGCGAGCAGTCCCGAGCGCCCAGCCACAGCGCCTTCCCGTCCGATGAAGCAAGGATCTGAACCTCGATGTGCTTCGGCCGCGGCAGGTAGCGCTCCAGATAGACATCGCCGAACCCGAAATAGGCTTTCGCTTCGCGAGCCGCCGACTCCAGCGCTGCGGCGACTTCGTCGGCCGACGCCGCGACCTTCAGCCCGCGGCCACCGCCTCCGCCGGCCGCCTTGATCGCAATGGGGTACCCGTGCTCTTCGCCAAATGCAAGCGCCGCTTCGGAGCCCGAAACCGGCTCGAGGGTGCCGGGAACCGCTGCGACGCCCGCGGACTCGGCGAGCTTCCTGGCCTGCAGCTTGTCCCCGGAGGCCTCAAGCGCTTCGGGCGGCGGTCCAACCCAGACCATCCCGGCCTGCGCCACCGCCGTCGCCACGTCAGCCCGCTCGGACAGAAAGCCGTAGCCCGGGTGAACGGCTTCCGCGCCCGCGTTTCGCGCCGCGCCGACGATGGCGCCCACGTTGAGATAGGTCTCGACCGGCGAGACGCCCGGCAGGTGAATCGCATGGTCCGCCACCGCCACATGCCGCGCCGACGAATCGACGTCCGAATGGACCGCAATCACCTCGATACCCAGGTCGTGACATGTCCGCGCGATTCGAACCGCGATCTCGCCGCGGTTCGCAATGAGCACCTTGGAGAACATCAGTCAGCCTTCACTGCCGCGTAGGACAACCATCGTGGCCCTGCCTCCAGGACCTGCGATCGAAGGGGGTGCCCCAGCACGCCTCGGAGAAATTCGCTCACTTCCAGAAGCGCTTCCAGGTTCGTAATCCCTGTTTCGATCCCCATGTCGATGAGCATGTGCACGAGGTCTTCAGTGGAAACGTTCCCGCCCGCACCCGGCGCGAACGGTGACCCTCCGATCCCACCGATGCTGGAATCGAATTCGTCGCAGCCGGCTTGGAGGGCGGCCAGGACGTTGGCCATCGCGGTGCCTCGCGTGTCGTGGAAGTGAAGGTTGAGAGCAATATCGGGAAGCCGGTCCCGAAGGGTCTCGAGAAGCGCCCAGACCCGTGTCGGCGTCGCCATTCCGGTGGTATCACCGAGCGAAAACGCCGCGGCTCCCACCGAAACGAGCTTTTCGGCGAGCCCCAGAACCCTCCCCGGCTCCACGTCGCCCTCGTAGGGATCACCGAAGGCCGCGGAGATCGAGACCTCGACCGGCATGTTCTCTTCCTTCGCCACCGCCACGACATCGGCGACGTCCTTGATCGACTCGGCGACCGGCTTTGCGACGTTGGCGTGGTTGTATCCGTCGGACACCGCGATGAACGCTTGAAGGGAGTGAAAGCCTCCAGCCTCCAGCGCGGCCTCGGCTCCCTTTCGATTGGGAACGAGCGCAGAGTAACGAACCTCAGGATTGCGCTCGACGCGCGACCACACCTCGCCGGCTTTCGCCATCGACGGAACTGCCTTCGGTGAAACGAAGGAGACTGCTTCGATCTTCGGTATGCCCGTCTGGGAGAGCATCGAGATGAGCCGGGCACGATCGTCCACCGAAATCGGCGCCTCCGATTGAAGTCCGTCCCGCGGTCCCACTTCGCGAATGGTGACGGGCGACGGGAGCTCCTTCATCGGTCCCGCCAACTTGGCTCTCGCTTCTCATTGAACGCGGCGATCCCCTCCCGACGGTCCTCCGACGCGACGGCTCGGCGCCACGCCAGGTCTTCCAGCTCGATCCCATGCTCAAGAGGAGCTTCTAAGCCGCGGTCGACAGCCCGTTTCGCCTCTCGCACCGCGATAGGTGAAGCGCGGCAGATTTCCGCGGCCAGTTCCGTCGTGGCGTCGACGAGATGTTCGCGGTCGACCACCCTGGAGACGATGCCCATCTCGAATGCCTCTTGCGCCGTGACCCGGCGCCCTGTAAGCACGAGCTCCTTCGCCCGCGCGACGCCGGCCTTTCGCGCCAGCTGCTGGGTTCCTCCACCTCCGGGGACGATGCCAACCGTGACCTCCGGGAGGCCGAACATGGCGTCGCGCGATGCCACGATGAGGTCGCAGTTCAGGGCGAGCTCGAACCCGCCGCCCAGAGCGTGTCCGAAGACCGACGCGATCGTGGGCTGAGGGACGGCACGGAGCGAATCGAACAGGCTTCGAATCAAGACCCGGTTCTGCATCCAGCCCCGGTCGTCCAAGCGATTGCGTTCCTTGAGGTCGGCGCCCACGCAAAACGCCTTGTCGCCCTCGGCGGCGAGGACCACCACCCACGCTTCTCGATTCGCCGCGGCCTGAAGCAGCGCTCCTCCCAACTGGTTCGCGACCTCCGAGGAGATGGCGTTGAGCGCCTCGGGACGCGACACCGTCACGGTCGCAACGTGGTCGGCAAGAGAAAGTCGAACGAACGTGTCCGAGCTCAACGGCTCAGACCGGAGGAACGCCGTGGCGGCGGCCGCTGAAGTCGCGGTCCTTCGCCCCGAGGTGGCTGAGCCGCTTCACCAGCTCGCTCCGAAGCGCGTCGGGCTCGACGACTGCGTCAACCACGTTTTCCGAAGCGAGGTGCATGAGGTCGATGTCCTCCTCGTACTCCCGGCGCTTCTCTGCAACGAACGCCGCTCGCTCGTCTGAGTCCTCGATCGCCTGAATCTTGTTGAAGTAGACGGCGTTCACCGCCGGTTCGGGCCCCATCACTGCGATCCGCGCCGTCGGAAGGGCGATGGTCGTGTCCGGCTCGAAGCCAGGGCCCGCCATCGCGTACAGGCCGGCGCCGTAGGCCTTGCGTACGATCACGCTGAACTTCGGCACGGTAGCTTCCGACACGGCAGTTATGAGCTTTGCTCCGTGGCGAATGATCCCCTGCCGCTCCACGGCCGACCCGATCATGAACCCAGGCACGTCGGCCAGGAAAACCAGTGGAATGTTGAACGCGTCGCACAGCCACACGAACCTGGCCACCTTGTCGGCCGAATCGACGAACAGCACGCCTCCTTTGTGTATCGGCTGGTTCGCCACGATTCCGATGGGACGCCCTTCCAGACGCCCCAAGCCGACAACGACCTCCTTGGCGAAGTCCGGCTTGATCTCGAAGAACGATTCCTCGTCGAGGATCCCCGCAATGAGCGCGTGCATGTCGAAGGCCTTCGATTCGTCCTGCGGAACGATCCCGGCGAGTGACCCGGTGTACGCCGGCGGCCGTGCCTCCACGATCGGCGACTCCTCGAGATAGTTCGACGGGAAGTACGAGAGATAGGCTCGGGCCGCCTCGATCGCGGCCTTGTCGTCCACAACGCAGAGATCGCCCGAGCCGGAAACCTCGCAGTGCATTCGTGCACCGCCCATCTCCTCCAGGCCCACCTTCTCTCCAATGACCTCTTCCGCCATTCGAGGTGAACCGAGGTACATCGAGGCGTTCTTCTCCACCATGAACACGACATCGCAGAACGCGGGGATGTAGGCACCGCCCGCGGCGCTCGGACCATGCAGGCAGCACACCTGCGGGATCCGGCCCGAGGCCTGAACCTGGTTGTAGAAGATCCTCCCGGCGCCGCGGCGGCCGGGGAACATCTCCACCTGGTCGGTGATTCGGGCCCCCGCGGAGTCGACCAGATACACGATGGGGATCGTCCGCCGCCTGGCGGCCTCGATGATGCGAATGATCTTCTCCACGGTGGGCGGTCCCCAGGATCCGGCTTTGACGGTGGGATCGTTCGCCATGACGGCAACCGGCCTTCCGCCAACGCGGCCGACCCCTGTCACGACGGCATCCGCAGCGAGGTCCTCGGCCAGCGAGCTCGTCAGAAGACCGTCTTCGGCGAAGCTCTCCTCGTCATCGAGGAGCAGGCCGAGCCGTTCACGGACAAAGAGCTTTCCCTGCTCGGCAAGCTTCCGGTGGTACTTCTGCGGTCCGCCCGCCTTCGCTCGGGCGATCGCGTCCACGATGCTTTCGCGCTCTTGGGCCACGCCCAAAGTCTATGACCGCGGGCCCTCCGCATCGGGCAGGTCTGAAGGGCCGGTGATGGGTCCGAGCATCCGCTGGGCCGCGGCTCGGAGCACTCTTGCCGGGGGCGAGTCCGGCAGGTGGCCAGGATCGAGGTCGACGTCCATGCGAAGCACTCCGGGAGAGTCCAGTGTCGTTCGTGCTCCGAGCGGTTCGAGGAGATTGCGCATTCGGGCGTTGTGCTGGATCACGTAGGCCCGAAACGTCACCACCCCGACCGCGCGAGCGACGGTGGCGAGCAACGCCAGCAGGAGGGTCCCCAAACCGCGCCCCTGGTAGTCGTCGATCACCGTCACGGCGGCTTCGGCGATGGTCGGATCGGCCTTGGTGCGGACGAATCGGGCCACGCCGATTCCTTCTTCGGGATGGTCCGCCCGGACGGCGAGCCACGCGACGTGATCGACGAAATCGAGTTTCGTGAGGTAGTCGAGCTGTGCCTCGGACAGAGCGGAAACGGGCGTCATGAACCGGAAGTACCTGGATTCAGGCGAAAGGCGGGCGAAGCTCGCTCTGATGATCTCCCGGTCGTCGGGTCGCACCGGTCGAACGAGCACCGGCGTGCCATCCCGCAACGAGGTCCGAATCTCTTCGAGCCGGAGCGGCTGCTCCAGCAGCGGCCAGGAGTGGTTCGCCCCGGTCAAGGGCTACGACTGCTCGAACAGCCGGGCCTTTTGCGCCTCGAACTCCTCATTTGAGATGACGCCTTCATCGCGAAGCCGGTCCAGCTTCGCGAGCTCGTCCGCCACGGACGAGGACGGCCGGCCGCCCGTGTACATCCGTTGCGAGTTCGCTTCGCTCGTCTCGTAGATGACCTTCTGCACTTGCTCCGGATCGCGGATGTCGGTGAAGTTCTGCTGGCCGAACTCACCTGCCGACTCGATGGTGAGGTCCCCGGCCTTGATGACGCGTTCGAACACAGATTGGTTGAACCGCACGTCATTGATGTTCTCGAGCGGAATCTCCATCGACCGCTTCGCAAACCACCCCTCACGGTGGATCAGCCGGTCAGACGTGACCACGAAATGCGAGGTGACCCAGTCGACGAAGAAGCGGACGGGATACGCGAGGAGGAGAATGATGCCGACGACCACCGCGGCCCACCCGACCCAATTCGGCCAGGAGGCTGGGGTGTACGCGAGCGCGGCAACGACTCCGCCGACGATCAAGACCGTCGCGCCGACGGGCAGGACCAGGCTGATCCAGTGCGGCCGGAGGTCGAGAATGAGTCGCTCGTTATCGGCGAGGAGACGTCGCGGGAATCCCATGTCGCGAAGCTTACCGAAGGTGGACGACCTCTCCGAATCCGATGGCTTCGGTGCGAGGACCAGACTCCACCAAAAGTTCACCTCCGTCGTCGATTCCTGTGGCCCTGCCCTCGATTTGTTGTCCCGACGCCGTCGTCGCCACGACATCCCGGCCGATCGTGGCGCACATCGCACGGTAAGCGTCCAGCACGTCCGTTCGGAAGTTTTCTCCCGTCGGCGAGTAGAGGCCGCGGAGTTCACGGAGATACTCGCGAAGCAGGGCGATGCCGTACGCCCTCCCGCCTTCCATCAGGATGCTGGTCGCGATACGCCTGATTTCGGGTGGAAAGTCGTCCGGTTGCTCGGCAACGTTCACTCCCGTTCCGATCACCACGAAGGACAACCGTTCGGAGTCCACATGCGCCTCCGCGAGAATGCCGCCGAGCTTCCGCTCGCCAACGACGAGATCGTTGGGCCACTTGCACATGACGTCGACACCATTCGTCGACCGAATGGCTCGCACCATACAGACTGCAGCCAGCAGCGAGAGGAGCGGAGCATCCGAGGGATTCACCCTCGGGCGGAGGAGGATCGAAGCGAGCAACGACCGGCCCTCGAGGGATGCCCACGTCCGACCGAGCCGGCCCCTTCCGGTTCGCTGTTCTCCTGCCACGACAAGCGTCCACTCGGGCGCGCCCTGTCGAGCAAGCACGAACAGATCGGTGTTGGTCGAGCCGGTGACCTTGAAGTAGTGAACCGGCGCGGCGATTCCCGCGGCCCTGGCAGCTTCGGCGACGCTATGCTCGCTCAGCATCCGGTCCTCTTCGAAAGCTTCGCATGAGTGAACCTCGCATATTGATCGCCAACCGAGGCGAGATCGCGGTACGGGTGATTCGCACGTGCCGCGAGATGGGAATCCCGACCATCGCTGTGTACTCGGACGCCGACCGTGAGGCGCTCCACGTGGAAATGGCGGACGACGCCTTCCACATCGGTCCTGCCTCGCCGGTGGAGTCCTATCTCAATGTCGCGCGGATACTGGAAGCCGCGCAGAAGGGACGGGCCACCATGGTGCATCCCGGGTACGGGTTCCTCGCCGAGAACGCGGATTTCGCCCGCAGGATCGGCGAAGCGGGGATGACGTTCATCGGGCCGTCTCCCGAATCGATGGAGATGATGGGCGACAAGATCGAGGCGCGCCGTGCCGCCGAGCGAGCCGGCGCGCCGGTCGTTCCCGGGACGCAGGAACCTGTCGGCGTGGACGAAGCCGTGGCCGGCGCGGATCAGATCGGCTTCCCGATGCTCGTGAAGGCGGCGTTCGGAGGCGGCGGCAAGGGAATGCGCCTCGTTCGGGGCGACCAGGAGCTCCAGGCGGCGGTCGAGGGTTCGGCTCGCGAGGCGGGCGCTTACTTCGGACGGCCCGAGGTCTACCTGGAGCGATACATCGAACGGGCCCACCACGTCGAGGCGCAGATCCTGGCGGACGCGTACGGCCACTACTCGTTCCTGGGCGAGCGCGACTGCACGCTCCAGCGACGGCATCAGAAGCTCTTGGAGGAAAGCCCGTCTCCCGTAGTCGATGATGCGCTGCGCACGAAAATCGGGGAAGCGGCGCTGGCCATCGCCCGGGCGGCGAAGTACACCAACGCGGGGACCATCGAGTTCCTGGTCGACGAAGCCGGGCGCTTCTACTTCATCGAGATGAACACCCGCCTTCAGGTCGAGCACCCGGTCACCGAGTTCGTGGCCGGACTGGACCTGGTTCGCCTCCAGATCCTGGTCGCGTTGGACGAGCCGGTGGAGCTCGCGCCCGATCTTCGCGGCCATGCCATCGAATGCCGGATCAACGCGGAAGATCCCTACCGCGATTTCCTCCCCGGTCCCGGCCTGATTACGGACTACCGTCCGCCGCAGGGTCCGTTCGTTCGGGTCGATGCGGGCGTGGAGGCGGGGCGAGCGGTCGCCGGCGAGTACGACTCGCTGTTCGCGAAGCTCATCGTGTGGGGAGAGGACCGCGAACAGGCCAGGCGGCGGGTCCTTCGCGCGCTCGACGAGTTCGAAGTCGACGGCATTCCGACGACCATTCCAATCCATCAGTGGATCGCAGACACCGAAGAGTTCCGGCTGGGAAAGATTCATACGCGGTGGGTTGAGGAAGCGCTCGCGTCCGCTCCGCTGGAACCGCCGGCGGACGGGCAGAGGCGTCGCCGGCCGGACCGGAGCACGGCGGGTGGGGCGGCGTCCGCAGGTTCGGCGTCGCCGGGACCCGCGCGAATCGTCGTGGAGCTGAACGGCCGCCGTATTCCGGTGGCAATCTGGGACGATGCCCGCCAACCACCGCCACCGCCGGCTTCGTCGTCCCACGGACACGCCGCGACGGCAGCCGGAGACGTCATTGCCGCCCCGATGCAGGGCACGATCCTTCAGGTCGTGGTGGAGCCGGGAGAGCAAGTCACTGCGGGCGACACGCTTTGCATCCTGGAAGCGATGAAGATGGAGAACCACATCGTCGCCACGCGCGACGGGACTGTGGCCGAGGTCGCCGTGTCGAAAGGTGACGTCGTCGAAACCGGTCAGGCCCTTGTCGTGATAGAGGAAGGCGGAGAATAGCTCCGAGAAGTACAACGCAGGGGGCGAAGCGAGCAATGACCAGAACCGTTGGTTCGATCATCGGAGGAAAAGCCGCGACCCAGGCGCCGGGGGGGCGGATCACGTCGACGAACCCGGCGCGCCTCGACGAGGTGGTGGCCGAGGCGCTTCTCGGCGACGCCGAAACCTTCGTCGAGGCATGCCGCGTGGCGAGGGCGGCCCAGCCGGGCTGGTCGGCGGTTCCGGCTCCCATTCGGGGCCTCGCCGTGCAGCAGCTCGGCCGGCTGGTGGAGGAGAACAAGGAGGCGCTGTCCCAGCTCATCACCCGCGAGATTGGCAAGCCCATCGTTGAGTCCCGCGGCGAGGTTCAGGAGGTCATCGACACCTGCAACTTCTTCGTCGGACAGGGACGGCAGCTCTACGGGCAGACGGTCCCCAGCGAGATGCCCGACAAGCAACTGTTCACCTTCCGCGTGCCGGTCGGGGTGGCCGCCATCATCACCGCGGGGAACTTCCCCGTTGCTGTTCCTTCCTGGTACCTCGTCCCTGCACTTGTCTGCGGCAACACGTTCGTGTGGAAACCCGCTGAGTACACGCCCGCGATCGCCGAGGCGTTCATGCAGCTCTTCCTCCATGCGGGTTTGCCGGAAGGCGTGGTCAACATGGCGCTGGTCGACGGCCCGGCTGCATTCTCGGGCCTGGAGCTGGCGCTCGGCTCCGGTCTGGTCGACAAGGTCGGATTCACCGGCTCGAGCGAGGTCGGTCGGCGAATCGGCGAGCTCTGCGGCGCTCATCTCCAGTCGCCGTGTCTCGAGCTCGGCGGCAAGAACCCGTTGGTCGTCATGCCTGATGCCGAACTGGACCTCGCCGTGGAGGGCGCGCTCTTCAGCGGCTTCGCCACTGCGGGACAGCGATGCACGTCGCTCGGAACGGTGATCGTGCACGAGTCGGTGCATCACGAATTTGTGTCGCGCCTGGCGAAAGCCGTGGATGAGGCTCCGGTCGGTGACCCGACGAGGGAAGTCCTGTACGGCCCGATGATCAGCGAACGGTTCGCCCACCGGTTCGAGGGGTGGCTCCAGCTGATCGAGTCGCACCACCGGGTGCTGGGCTCGACCGGCACGGGGAGGATCACGTCGGAGAACCCGAGGAGGGGATTCATCGGAGACCCGACGACCGGTTTCTACTACCACCCGACGGTCGTGGACGGCGTCGCGAGCGACGACAAGCTGTACCAGATCGAAACGTTCGGGCCGATCGCAGGGGTCGCGACGTTCGCGACGTTCGACGAGGCGATCGACCTCGCGAACGGTCACGGGTACGGGTTGTCCTCTTCGATTTACACCAACGACCCCAAGAACGTGTTCCGTTTTCGCGAGCGCATCAAGGCCGGCATGGTCTCGGTGAACAACTCGACGGCCGGCGCCGAGTCACATCTGCCGTTTGGTGGAAACGGCAAGTCTGGGAACGGGAGCCGTCAGGCAGGCATCTGGGTGCTGGACCAGTTCACCAAGTGGCAGGCGATGAACTGGGACTACGCCGGAAAGTTCCAGCGGGCACAGATCGACGTGGCCGAGGTCGAAGCGGACCCGGCGTTCCGGCTGGCCGACTGGAGCGAAGTCCAACCGCCGTGACTCGGCACAAAATGTGAACACATTTTGTGCCGACTTCAGCCAGTCGCCCGTTTGCAACGCGGCTGAGCATGCTCAGGCACTTCCGGCGTGACGTCGTCGCCTTTTCGCCAGGCGTTGAGGTAGTCGAACGGACTGACTTGGCCTCGGCGGGTCCTCCAATCCGTCGGATACGTCGGACGAGAGATTCCGAAATGAAGGTGAGACGCGACATTGCGAGCGTTTCCGGACCTCCCGACCTCGCCGAGCTTCTCCCCCGCCTTGACCCCGACGCCTCGCTTGATGTTCGGAGCGACCTCACGAAGGTGTGAGCCGTAATACCGAATTCCGTCCTTTCCAATGATGGCGACGGCGAGACCTCCGCGTGTGGCGGGGTCGTCGGTGCTGGCATGCCAGCGATCGGTTCGAGACACGAAGTCCACCCGTCCGTCGGTCGGGGCGACGAAGTCCGCTCCCTCCGGAGCGAAAATGTCCGTGGCCGGATAGTCGTGGTGCGCAGAGCCGTAATTAGCTACGTCGCTCGGCCGAACGGGGAAGGCATACCTGCAGCGATGGACGGCCGGCTTGGAATTCGCTTTTGGCTCCGGCATCACTCGAAGCTCCCCCGGTGATTCGGAGGCCGCCGATAAAGGCGAACGCTCAGCAAGCGGAGGCGTCGCAGAGGTTTCGGAGCTTGCGCAGGCCGTAACCACGAGAAGGGCTGGAATCAGCCCCCTCACGCCGGCGGCGAGCCCCATACGTCTCGGCCGACCAATCTGATCCCAGTCTTCTTCAGCTTGTAGTTGCGGTTGACGCTCACGAGCAGCGCGGTGAGCGGCTCGATGACGCGAGCCATCGACAAGACTCCAGCGTCCACCCACCGAAGGTTCGGGATCTTCTCGATCAATCCGCCGATACGCGCTTTCGCCTCACGGTCGGCGCCGCACAAGAGAACATCACCTTCCACCGGGTGCTCCAGCGCCTGGAGCGGCTCGGCCGCCACCGTATGAAACCCCGCGACGAGCTGGACCGTTTTCGGAAGGACGGCCTTCGCCTGTTCGGCGGCCGACCCTTCCCAGGGCCGAACCACCTGCCACGCCGGTCGTCCTACCGCGGTCGCCAGTGGCGTGGTCGTGTCGCACACCAGCGCGTTGGCACGCAGCGCCGGTGTGATCGACCGATAGATCTCGGCCTGTCCGGCATAGGGGACGGTGACGAAGACGACGTCGCATGCAGCGGCCGCGTCGTCGTTGGCGGCACCGCTGATCTCTCCACGCGTTCCGGCACCGGCGCCGAGCTCAAGGATTTCTCGCGCCCTGTCGGCCGCCTCGCGCCCGCGCTCCTCGGATCGCGATCCGATGATGACCTCTTCGCCCCCGACGGCCAGTCGAAGGGCCAGGCCAAATCCCTCGTCGCCGGTTCCCCCGATGATGGCGATCGTCACGACGGCAGAGGATAGCCGCACGTTGTCGTGCGGACGTTACTGTCCGGCGCTACGCCTCGAGCGGAGCGCAAAAAGGACGATCGGAGCGATGGCGGCGAGTGAAGCGATCACCACCCACCGCCAAACCGGTGAACCTCGCGGACGGGGATTCGACGCGGGACCCGCGTCGTTCGCCATGTCCTTGGGAGCCGGAGCCCCCGGTACTGCCGCGGCCTCGCCTGCTCCCGCCGACTTGGCGGCCGCCGTGAGATCCCGTGGCGAGACCTGGAGACAGAGGTTGGATGTCCACCGATCCGGTTCCTTCTCCAAGAAGAGTCCGATCCGATCGCCCGCAGTCACTTCGAGGCCGCATGCCGCGCCGTAGCTCGCGCTCTCGACGTCAACGAGAGGACCGAGGTCACCCTTGTACGACCGAGTGACACGGAAAGTGAACACGCTGGTCTCCTGCCCGACGAACGGTAGAGGCCTCGCGGAACCCTTTCGACCGACGAACTCCCCCACAAAGGCACCATCGAACTCGGCAAGCATCTGGCGCGGGTTCGGCGGTACGCAGCTGCACGCCCACGCCGGGCGACTTCCCACGATCAACGTTCCAGTCAACAGGGCCGCAAGGAGGATCGACCGAACCAGCGCCTTCATGACGCTCGTATCTTCACCCTCCGCCGCCCACTTCGTCGACCTCTTCGTCCTCGACCGCCGACGCCATGTGGCCTCGCTCTTCTTCCAGCGTGTGCCACAGCGTCTCCGCCCAATCGCGAACCCCGGGCCACATCCGCCGGAAGTTTTCCTTGGTGACCTCGCTGAACGACCGGTCGGCCTCTTCAGGCGTCAGCTTGTCAGCGGTGTGGTCCAATACGAAGATCGCCGTTCCGAAGCCGTACTCCAGTTGATCCTGCACCGCTGACCTCCTCACCGGCGGCGGCTCGTCCACCGCCCTAGTGCGTGGGGCGATATTCGCCGAACTCCTTCCTGAGCGCGTCGGAAACCTCACCGAGCGTCGCCCCTGTCCGCAAGGCTTCCTTCATTGGATAGAGGAGGTTCGCCGTCCCTCGGGCTGCCTCTCGCACGTTCGCAAGCGCCTTGTCGACCGCGGCGTTGTCCCGGCCGCTTCGCAAGGCGCGCAGCCGCTCAACCTGCGCACGCAGCTCATCTTGGTCCATCTTCAGGAGCTCCGGCGGAACGTCCTCTTCCTCGTGGTATTTGTTCACGCCGACCACCACGCGGGCGCCCGACTCCACACCTTGCTGGATGTGGAACGCCGACTCGTGGATTTCCGCCTGCACCCAGCCCGCCTCGATCGCGGCAACGGCGCCCCCCATGCCGTCGATCTTCTCGATGTACTCGCCCGCGCGCGTCTCGATCTCGTTGGTCAGGTGCTCGATGTAGTACGACCCTCCCAACGGATCGGCGGTGTCAGCGACGCCGCTTTCCGCCGCGATGATCTGCTGAGTTCGAAGCGCGATCTTGACCGCTCGCTCGGTCGGCAGTGCCAGCGCCTCATCGAAGGAGTTCGTGTGCAGCGATTGAGTGCCTCCAAACACCGCCGCCAGCGCCTCCAGGGCCGTTCGAACGATGTTGTTCTCCGGCTGCTGCGCGGTCAGCGTCGCCCCGCCCGTCTGCGTGTGGAACCGAAGCATGGCGCTTCGAGGATCCTTCGCCGCGAACCGCTCCTGGACGATTCGGGCCCACAGGCGTCGCGCCGCGCGGAACTTCGCCACCTCCTCCAGGAAGTTCATGTGGCACGCAAAGAAGAACGAAAGGCGCGGCGCGAAGTCGTCGATGGCCAGGCCTGCGTCCAGCGCGGCCTGCACGTACGCGATGGCGTTCGCGAGCGTGAACGCCACCTCCTGCACCGCCGTCGCCCCGGCCTCGCGCATGTGGTAGCCGGAGATCGAGATCGTGTTCCACCTGGGTATGCGCTCCTTGCAATACGCGAACAGGTCCGTGATCAGTCGCATCGATGGCTTTGGCGGATAGATGTACGTCCCTCGCGCGGCGTACTCCTTGAGAATGTCGTTCTGGACCGTGCCGCCGATCACCTCCGCCGGCACGCCCTGCTCCGCGGCGACCAGCTCGTAGAGCAGCAGGAGGATCGGCGCAGTGGCGTTGATGGTCATGGACGTGGTGACCTGATCCAGCGGGATGTCGCTGAGGAGGACCCGCATGTCCTCGAGCGAATCGATGGCCACGCCAGTCTTCCCGACTTCGCCTTCAGCCCTGGGGTGGTCGGAGTCGTAGCCCATTTGCGTTGGGAGGTCGAAGGCGATGGAAAGCCCGGTTTGCCCATGCTCCAGGAGATAGCGGAACCGCGCGTTAGTCTCTTTCGCAGTACCCATCCCGGCGTACTGCCGCATGGTCCAAACGCGCCCGCGATACATCGTGGGATAGACGCCCCGGGTGAACGGCGGCTGGCCGGGCCGGCCCAGGTCCCGTTCCGGATCGAACCCCTCGATCTCCTCGGGCCCGTAGACCGGCTTGATCTCGATACCCGAGTCCGTCATCCGACGATCCTCGGTCATGGACGAAGCGTACCGGAGACGGGACCCTCGGCCCCGCGCGTTCGAACGAGCAGGAGGAGAAAGCCGCCCAGCCCTGCCAGGGCCGCGGCGACGAATGTTCCGCGATAGCCGAAGGCGGATGCGACCGCGCCGAGCGTGAGCGCCCCGAGTCCATATGAGAGATCGAAGAACGCGGTGAAGGTCCCGACGACGGACCCACGCTCCGACTCAGGGGCGGCATGGATGGCCATGGTCATGAGGCCGGGATAGAGAAGCGCGACGCCCACAGCGAAAACCGAAGTGCCCAAGAACAGCCCGGTGGGGCTGGCCCAGGTCCCCATGAGGAGCAGCCCGGTGATCGAGCAGATCATCGCGGCGCGGGTGGACGTCTTCGGACCCAGTCGATCCGGGATCGTCGCGCCGACGCTTCGGATCGCCAGGATGATCCCGGAATACACGAGGAACACGAACCGCGAGCCCGGCATCCCGAGCTGCAACGCATAGAGCGGAACGAACGAGGAAAGCGCGGCGAAGCCCCACACGTTCGTGGCATGAACCGTCCCGGGGACCAACGCGGCTCGGTGCAACAACCGGCCGGGTGATGCATCGGTCGCCCGTTCGGGGCGCGTTTCCCTCATCGACGCCGCCAGCACCGCTGCGATAGTGGCTCCTCCAGCCGCCGCCCACCAAACGGCGTCGAACCCGGAGCGATCCAGGAGGAACTCGCCGATCGCCGGACCAACAGCCAGCCCGCCGAACACCGCGAGGCTGAAGTAGCTGATGGCCTCGCCGCGCCGCTCGTTCGGAGCGAGGTCGTTGATCGCGCTTCCCGCGCCGGTGAAGAACAGTCCTTCGCCGGCACCGGTGAGCAGTCGAAGCGCGACCAGCACCGGAACGGCGCTCGCCAGCGAGTAGGCGGCAAACGACGCGGCAACCACCGCCGAGCCGCCGAACATCAGAAGGCGGCGGCCTCGCCGATCCCCCAGACGGCCGGCCAACGGACGAAGAACCACGGCCGTGAAGGTGAACGCACCGACGGAGACACCCACCGCGACGTCGTCGCCGCGAAGGGGGCCTCGCACGAAACGCGGGAGGAGGGCCAGAACCCCTCCAACCGCGATGAAGTAGGCCATTGACGACGCAACGATGGTCACGAACACGGGCGTGACGAGCGGGGGCCGCTCGCGCTCACTCGCCGGGCGCGTCCTCAACCGCCAGCGCCCTGGTTCAGGACCCTCAACACCTCGTCGTGCAGCAGCCTGTTCGTGGAGACGGCGCTTCCACCAGACGGCGTCTCCTTGCCCGTAATGTCGGTGAACGCTCCGCCGGCCTCCTCCACGATCACCTGGACCGCCGCCAGGTCCCAGATGCTGACCTCCATCTCTGCGGCGACATCGGCGGCGCCCTCTGCCACCAGCATGTGCATCCAGAAGTCGCCGAACCCTCTGGTTCGCTGCGCTCGTGTTGCCAGCGAGAGGAAGTTCTCGAGGAGTCCGGCTTTCTTCCACGTGCGCACGCCGCCGAAGCACACCTGTGCGTTCTCCAGCCGGTCGATCATTGACACCGAGATGCGGTCTCCATCGGCGAAGGCACCCTCGCCTCGCGCGGCCCACCACCTTCGCCCAAGCGCAGGCGCGGAGGCCAGTCCCGCCTGAACGACTCCGTCCCGCTCCAGCGCGATGAGGGTTGCCCAGATCGGGATGCCCCGAACGAAGTTCTTCGTCCCGTCGATCGGATCCAGAATCCACCGGCCCGCCGGAGCTTCTTCGGCTCCGAACTCCTCACCAATGACGCCTTCGCCGTCACGCTCGGACGCGACGTGTTCTCTGAGCGCTTCTTCCACGCCGCGGTCCGCCTCGCTCACTGGAGTGAAGTCCGCTTTCGTCTCGACCCGAAGACCGACCGCGCGGAACCACTTCATCGAGATGGAGTCGGCGACGTCGGCGAGTTGATGTGCGAACGCGAGGTCATCGTTCATCCCGCCCGAGGTTAGCGCCCGGCTCAGGCAGTAGGCTGTGGCGCCGTGGAGGTCACGAACCCGAAGGTCGAGGACTACATCCGCGGGTTGCTCGCACGGCACGACGAGCCCGTGCTCGGTGACATGGAAGCCGAGGCGAAGGAGCGAGGCTTCCCGATCGTGGGACGGATGGTCGGTGTGGTGCTCGAAATCCTTGCGAGGTCAATCAACGCGAAGCGGGTTTTCGAGCTGGGGTCCGGCTATGGGTACTCGGCGTACTGGTTCTCCCGGGCTGTCGGGGCGGACGGCGAGCTTCACCTCACAGACGGCGACCCCGAATTCGAACGGAAGGCACTCGATTACCTCGGCCGCGCCGGATTGGACAAACCGATCCGGTTCCACGTCGGCGATGCCGTGAAGACGTTGCAAGGAACGGGGGGCACGTTCGACATCGTCTTCAACGACATCGACAAATGGGAATACCCGGCGGCTTGGGCCGCCGCCCGTGATCGCATCCGGCCCGGCGGTATGTACATCTGTGACAACACGCTGGCCTGGGGAAGCGCCTTCGTCCCGACGGGCGAAGGGGGACCGGCCGACTGGCTAACCGCCGTTCGCCAACACAATCGGGAGATCTTCGGCGACGAGGCATTCCTGACGACGATCTTGCCCATACGCGACGGCGTCCTTGTCGCGCTGAGGAAGTAGCTCGCCGGCTATCCCCAGGGGCTCTTCCACCACTTCGAGATCGCTCGGTCTTCCGCGATGGCGTTCGCCGCGTTGTACCCGCACGCGCCGCCGATGCTGCCTCCTGGATGCGTCGACGCCCCGCACATGTAGACGTTCTCGAACGCAGTTCGGTACGGCGGGTATTCGTGAAACGGCCGGAAGATGCCGAGCTGGTCCTGCGACATCTCGCCGTGATTCCAGTCGCCGTGCTTCATGCTCGGCATGATGCGCTCGATATCAATCGGACTGGAGACGTAGCGGCCGACGACCGCTTCCGGTTCGAGTCCGCTCGCCAGGTACGGACGCCACCGGTCCAGCACGACCTCCGCGTACTCCCACTTCTCCTTCTCCCACGCCTCCGGACCGCCTTCCCGCAGGTCGTACGGCGCGATCTGCTCGCAGAAGCACGCCTCTTTCCCCTCGGGAGCAAGCGACGAGTCGAACAGCGACGGGTGTACCGTGAACAGGCCGGGCTGCCGGGGAGGTATTCCCAACCGGCAGTCCGACGCGTTGTCGTCCAGCACGTCGAGCGACTCGCAAAGGGAGACGGCGAAGCACCGTTCGACCGCAGGATCCCACTCCGCCGCCTTCCAGCGAACCGGCGCGTCCAGAGCCAGGTAAACGCAAAACATCGACATGACGTCGTAGCGCCATCGTTTGACGGCTGGAGCGAACGATGCTGGCAGCTCAGACTCGCCGACCAGCTCGAGAAAGGTGTGCCGTGGATCCAGATTGGACACCACGGTCGCCTCGCCGACCGCGAGGCGTTCGCCGTCATTCAGTTCGATCGCCGTGGCGGCGCCACCGGAGACCTCGATCCGACGCACGGGCGCATCGAGCCGGATTTCACCGCCGTGGTCGGTGAGGAACTTCGCCATGGCCTGCGCCAGGTTGTTGGATCCGCCCACGCAGATTGCCCACCCGTACGGCTGCATCGACCCGGCGATCATCACCGGATAGTTGGCCCCGAGCCCGAACACGTCTCCGGTCCCGGCGAGCTGCGCCACCCAGAACCCGATCCACGTCTGCACCTCCGGCGTTTCGAAGAGATCCCGCGCGACGTGGTTCGGCGAGGAAAAGAAGTGGCGCAGCATGCCGAGCCCCTCGGTGCTCTCCTCCAGCGGCGCGATGTCTTTCGACGGCGCCTGAGGAGCCGAGAACATCGCCGGGATCATCCCCTGCTCCAGCACCTCGCGGTACTGGAGCGCAACGTCGCGGAACGTGTTCGCGTCTCGCTTGGAGAACCGCGCGATGTTCGCGACGGTCTGGTCGAGGTCCCGGCTGCACACCAGTGCTTTGCCATCAGGGAAGACGTGAGCGAACTGGTTTTCCGGCCACACGTAGGTGGCGCCGTACCGCTCGAGCTCCAGGTCTTGGTAGACGGGCCCCATGTGAATGATCCCGTGAAAGTTCGAATGGAAGTTGTGGCGGAATCCCGGGGCGGCAACCTCCTTCGTGGCGCAACCACCGCCGACGACATCACGAGCTTCCAGGACCAGCACCCTCTTCCCGGCCTTCGCCAGGTAACAGGCACACGTGAGGCCGTTGTGGCCGCCGCCGACCACGATTACGTCGTGCGTATCCGCCATCCTTCCTCCCTCGTATCGGGCGCCTCAGTGGTACCGGTGACCGCCGTCGACATTGATCGTCTGTCCGGTGATGAAGCCCGCCCGCGGACTCGCGAGGTATGCAACACATTCGGCGATGTCCTCGGGCCGTCCCCGGCGCTTGACGGCTTGTCCTCCCACGATCTCCTCGAAGAGCTCTCCCGTGGGATCCTCCTCGAGAGCACCCTCGGTCTCGATCAACCCCGGCGTGATGCAGTTGACCGTGATGCCGTGGTCACCCGCCTCGCCGGCCAGCGCCCGCGTGAAACCGACGATTCCGCCCTTGCTCGAAATGTACGGCGTCATCTCGGGATACCCAATGAAGAAGGTGGCCGAGGAAATATTCACGATCCGGCCGTATCCCCGTTCGACCATCGCGGGATAGACCGCGTGGGTGCACAGGAACGCACCGTCGAGATTGATTCCCAGCACGCGGCGCCACTCCGAGAAGTCGAGCTTCTCGAATGGGGTGTGCGGAAAAATCCCGGCATTGTTCACCAGAATGTCGATTCGTCCTCGCCGGCGAACCACCGATTCAACCGCCGCGCGGACCGCTCCTTCGTCTGTTACGTCCACGACGTAGCCGTCGACGACCGGTCGTTCGGACCCCTCCAGACCGTGCGAGGCCACAAGCTCGTCGCGTGCTCGCGCGACGGCCTCCGGGTCCCGATCGAACAACGCCGCGCTCGCGCCATCCTCGAGAAGCCGGGAGGCGATGGCGAACCCGAGCCCCCGGGCGCCTCCCGTGACCACGGCGACCTGCTCACGGAGCGGGTTCAGGCGCCCCGGAGCCGCCTCTCCGTTCATACCGGAATCGTTCCCATAAGTCCCGGTCGCACCGTACTATGCGCGCCCGACGCGACGCATGTAGGCTTCGGCTGCTGGCTTTGGCGAGTCGACCATCGGGAGAAGGGAGAACCGTCATGGCTCTTTCTGGGTCGCCAGAAGCACCTGCAGCGGCCGAGCAACTCGGCGAGAGTCGTCTCAGCTTCTTCGACGCCGTCGCGCAGTCCATCGGATTCATGGG
>DATABA010000017.1:0-3560 GCA_036259835.1 Actinomycetota bacterium | reverse complement strand
GGGCGTTGCGCTCCTCGGCAACCAAGGCTTCGATGAAGTCGTCCAGATCGCCTTCCATCACCTGCGGGAGGTTGTGGATCGAGATGCCGACCCGATGGTCCGTCACCCGGTTCTGGGGGAAGTTGTATGTCCGAATCTTCTCGGACCGCTCTCCCGTACCGACCTGCGCCTTGCGCGCCGCGGCCTCCTCTCGCTGTTGCTCGTCCTGAGCGATCTGGAGCAACCTCGAGCGCAAGTAACGCAGCGCCTTCTCCTTGTTCTGGCGCTGGGAACGTTCTTCCTGAACCTCGACCTTGAGCCCGGTCGGCTTGTGAACGATTCGAACGGCCGAGTCGGTCGTGTTCACGCTCTGTCCGCCCGGGCCTGATGAGCGAAAGACCTGGATTTCCAGCTCGTCTGGATCAATTCGCACGTCCACTTCGTCGGCTTCCGGCAGGACCGCCACCGTGGCCGTGGAAGTGTGAATCCGGCCTCCAGACTCCGTCACCGGGATGCGCTGGACGCGGTGGACACCGGACTCGTGCTTCAGCCTCGAAAAGGCGCCGCGTCCGCGGATCTCCAGAATGATCTCCTTGAAACCGCCGACCTCCGAAGGGCTTGACGACAGAACTTCCGTCTTCCATCCCATTCGTTCCGCGTAGCGCCCATACATCTCGAGAAGATCACCGGCGAACAGCGCCGCCTCCTGACCGCCGGTCCCGGCTCGGATCTCGACGACCACGTCCTTTTCGTCGTTGGGATCCTTCGGCGCCAGGAGCTCCTGGAGCCGCCGGTCCAATTCTTCGGCCCGGCCCTCGGCCTCGCGTTCCTCGGCGAGGAGGTACTCGGCCATCTCGCGGTCCCGCTCCGCCTTGGCCAGCACCCGCGCCTCTTCGGCCTGCCGCCGGGCCTCCTCCAGCCGGCGGTGCGTCGAGACGATCTCGTGAAGCTCCGCATGCTGCTTTCCGAGATCGCGAAGCCGCGACGGGTCGGAGGCCACGTCCGGGCTGGAGAGCTCACGGCTGAGCTCCTCGTAGCGCTGTTCGAGTTCGTCGAGACGCTGTCGCATGACAGCAATTATCGGCTCAGGGGAAGGGGCGTTGGTCAGAACTTCTTCTTGGACTTCTTCTTCTTCTTGCCCGGCTTCCTGTCCGACGCCTCGGGGGTTTCTGAAGGGGCCAGCCCGACCGTGGGGGACATTTCCTCGGCAGAGGGCTCGTCCGAGGTTGTCGTCACCTCATCCTGGACCTTGGTTGCGTCCTCTGCCCCTACGGTGTCCGTTGACGTCGAAGCATCTGCCGTCGGTTCGGCTGTCCCAACGTCTGAAGTCGTCTCGGCCGCCGGAGCCTCCACGGTCGCCTCGGCCGCAGGCGCTTCCGCAGGCACCTCGGCCGCAGGAGCCTCCACGCTTGCCTGAGCCGCCGGAGCTGCCCCGGTCCCTTCGGAGACCTCTACCTCGTTCTCGCTCGTGGGCTCTTCGAGCTTCGTCAGATCGAGGATGGAGGGGTCAATCCACACCTCCAGGTCCTCGTGGCCCTCTACTGTGGTGCTCGACCCGCTGGCGCGAGTGACCGCCAGAGCTACCTGCGGACGGCGAGTCTGCGCTTCCAATGCGAGCTGATGCGCGATCGCTCTGGCCAGCCGTACGTATCCCTCGGCGTCTTTACGCGCCTCGGCCAGAATTCGCTCCGCCTGCCCTCGCGCCTCTGCGACCACGCTGATGGCTTCCCTCTGTTCACCGAGTGTCCCGGTCGGCCTCGTCGTGCGCCGGGCGCGCCGCCACTCCAGCTCGGCCTCCAGGCGGCTCAGGTAGTCGGCGACGTCCTCGAGAAACTGATGCACCTCCTCCGTGTCGTAGCCACCCGTGGTTCGCGTGAACCGGCGACTGGCCACCATCGACGGTCGGAGGAACACCGACTCGATCTCCTGTGGGGCAAGCATCCTTCTCCTCTGTCGTCTAACAACGGGGGCGCAGGCTCACTGTAGCCCTGAGGAGGAGCGGATCAAGGATTTGCCGGTTCGAGCTTCCCTTCGCGTTTGAGCAATTCTCTGAAGGATGTGAGCGCCACTTCGATTTGCGAATCATCCGGGGGCCGCGTGGTGATCTTATGGAGCCACAGACCCGGGGCCATCAGCGCCCGCATAATCAACGAACGCCGATACCGCGCGCCCAACCGAAGAAGCTCATACGAGATCCCCGCGATCACGGGTATCGCGATCAGGCGAAGAAGCAGCCCCCACAGAAATCCCCGAACGGTGAACACCGAATAGACCAGGATGGTCAGCACCATCACGATCAACAGGAAGTTCGTGCCGCACCGAACGTGAAGCGTTGAGTAGCGATCCACGCTCCCCTTGTTGAGGTCGTCTCCATTCTCGAAGGCCGCGATGGTCTTGTGTTCGGCCCCGTGGTACTGGAACACCCGGCGAATCTCTTTCATCCGTCCGATCAAGGCCAGGTATCCCAGAAACAGCCCCACCCGAAGAACTCCTTCCAGCACGTTCCGGAGGATGGTGGAAGGGACCACACCCCGAAGAAGCCTGAAGCCGAGGAACGGCCCCACGATGAACAGACCTGTGAAAAGGATGAAGGCCAGGACCATGGAGCCTGCCATCTGCCGCGGCGTGAGCTTCTGCTCGTCTTCCACCGACTGATTGGCCGAGATCGTCAGGGCTCGGACGCCGATCGAAAGCGCCTGGCCGAGGGCGATCACACCGCGAAGCCCGGGCTTTCGAAAGATCGGGACTCGTTTGGCGATGGATTCGATGTCGTGGGACTCGATGTGGATGGACTGGTCGGGCCTGCGTACCGCGATGGCCCAATGGTCGCGGCCGCGCATCATCACACCTTCGAGGACGGCCTGCCCTCCGTAGTAGTGCTCGCTCGAAGGCACGAAACGCGGTTAGCTCTTCGAGCCCCGCTGCGCGTACCGCCGCTGGAACCGCTCGACACGCCCACCCGTATCCACCAGCTTCTGCTTGCCGGTGTAGAAGGGGTGGCAATTGGAGCAGATCTCCACGTGGATCTCGGGCTTGGTCGACCGCGTGGTGAAGGTGTTCCCGCAGGAGCACCGGACGGTCGCGGTGACGTATTCCGGATGGATCCCTTCCTTCATGACAGTCCTTTCACGAGTAGGAGAGACCGAAGTCCTCCATCAGGCCTTCCACGTATCGGTGAAACGCCAGATGGTCGCTCCGAAATTCCTTCTCCTCGCCTTCTTTCTCCACGGTGACCACGTCGAAGCTGGTCCCGGAGGCGTCCCGCTCTTCCCGGACTTTCACCGGACTCCACCCGTCGAAGATGGCGGCCTGAAGCTCGGTCATCACGGGGTCGTCTCCCCAGCCGGCCATTCGCGGAGCTCCTGACTACTCGCCGACCGGCGCCTTGGAGATCTCTTTCAGGAACTGGTCGTTCGACTTGGTCTGTCGGATCTTGTCGATGAGCAGCTCCAGGGACGCTGCGGGCTCCAGGGCATGGAGAACTCGGCGAAGCCTCCAGACCAAGGCCAGCTCCTCGGTGGAGAGGAGACGCTCTTCCTTTCGAGTTCCCGACGCCTCGATGTTGAGGGCCGGGAAGATGC
>DATABA010000016.1:0-15146 GCA_036259835.1 Actinomycetota bacterium | reverse complement strand
GAGAACGGAAACGGCGGCGGTCCACCGCCGCTCAATGGCGACTTCGCCGGACCGGCACCAGCAATCGCCGGTCAGCCCACCGTTACGGGCTAGCAAGACGGCACAACGGTTCAACGAGATCGGGGCGCCAGTCGGCGCCCCGATTCTCTATTTGAGGACTGGTCCTTCTCTCCTACGCACTTCAGCCCCTGACCTAAGGTCCGATTGACCCACCCACGTCGCAAACCCACTATGGGTTTCGTACGACAAACGATGCGAACGGCATCGGTCCTCACGGCGAGAACGAACCCGCACGGGGGACTCCGGCGAAAGAAGTCTCGCCAATGTCTGATCGCAAGAGTGAACTGCAGTTATCCCAGGAGGGAGGTGAGCATCAAAGTGAAGATTCGTCCCACGGTAGCGATGCTGTTTCTCGCGGCGCTTACCTTCATACTCCTGGGAGTCGTTCCCTCCGCCGGCGCGAAGGGAAAGCCGGCCGGCCCGCCCGGGCAGGCAAAGGGATACTCCGGCAAGTCGGCTCAGGCCGGTTCGAAGGGAAACGCGGGGAAGTCAGCTCAGTCGGCGTCGAAAGGCAACAGCGGAAAGATGACCATCTGTCATCGCACCGGTTCTTCGAAGAACCCCTACGTGGTGATCAGTCCCAGTAAGAACGCCAAGGGACATTGGGGTCACCCCAGTAAGGGCGGTCGAAGCGACAAGAACGTTCCTGCCAACGCACCGAAGGGTCCGACCTTCAAGTCCGGCTACAACGGCTGCACCACCGGTGGTGGTGGCGGTGGTGGTGGCGGCGGTGGTGGTGGCGGTGGAGGCAACAACGGCGGCACCACAAGCAACGGCGGTGGTGGAGCTGGGTTTGCCGCGCCGGCACCCGCGATCATCGGCCAGCCTTCGGTCACTGGTTAAGCGTCAAAGGTTCGACAGTTGCACAGGTCGGGGCGCCACATCGGCGCCCCGATCTCTTTTCTCGCTCCCGCGAGGTTCCGATGAAATCAAGAGGTCGTTGTTAGCATTTGGAGTGACATGTCCGACGAAGAGCGAAAAGACGAAGAGCCCACTCCGCAGGAGCCGTCGGCCCAGGCGCAGCCGGCTGAGGAGTCTGGTGACGACACTGCGTTGTTCTCCAGTTCGTCTGAACCGCGGAAGGAAGATCCGACCGCTTCCAAGTGGGCCTTCGGCAAGGGGCAGGGCTCGCGTCTTCGTCCACGGCTGAAACTTCCTGGCCTCCCCAGTCTCTCAGGCATTCGATTACCGAAGCTTCCGGAACGACTGAGAAAGGTTCCCGAGAGCTGGCCCAAGCTCCCCGGAAACACCGCCAGCTGGGTCGTCGGTGCGGCCCTCTTTGTGGTCGTCCTGCTCATTTATGGATTGATCGCGAACCTCACCGGTGGAGGAGCTCCGGCAGCTCAGCGGCGGGCGACGCCCCGTCCGGGAGCGGGAGTTTCGCCCTCGCCGTCTCCGGCCGAGGAGCTCCGAGCCTGCGAGCGGCCTTCCCTGATCGCCACGGTCGCGGGTGAGAAGGTCGCGGCGAGGAAAGAGCCCCATGCATCGGCGAGGGTCATCAAGTCGTTCGGCCGAAAGAGCGTCCTCGGCGCACCTCAGGTCTTCCTGATCCAAGAAGCACTGACCGGTCCGGCAGGGGATGCTTGGCTCAAGGTTCTCCTTCCCGTGCGGCCAAACGGAACGACCGGATACGTGCCGGCGCTCGACGTCGATGTGAGCAAGACGATGTACCGGCTCAAGGTGATTCGGAACAAGTTCCAGGTGAACTTCTACGAAGGATGCGAACTGGTGGACAGATTCAAGGTCGGCATCGGAACGGGCGACACCCCGACGCCGGTCGGAAACTTCTACCTCCAGGCGCTGTACAAGCTTCCAAACCCGAACACCGTGTACGGCACGTACGCGTACGCGCTCTCGGGGTACTCGGACGTCATAACGGACTGGAAGTACGGCGGAATCATCGGCCTGCACGGGACGAACGACCCCAAGGGGTCGATCGGACGATACGTGAGCCACGGTTGCATCCGAATGAGGAACGTCGACATCGAATCGCTCGTCCCGAGACTTCCGCTCGGGACACCCATCGAGATCACCTGACGATCCCTCCGGGAGCTACGGGCCTCCGCTCCTAGAATCGAGGCATGACCGCGGAGTCCCCCCTCCTCGAGGGGCTCAACCCTATCCAGAGGGAGGCGGTCCTCCACACCGAGGGACCGGTCCTGATCGTGGCCGGGGCAGGATCCGGCAAGACCCGGGCCCTGACCCACCGGATCGCGTACCTCATCCGTGAGAAGGGCGTTTCGCCCTACGCCATTCTCGCCATCACGTTCACCAACAAGGCGGCACAGGAGATGGCCGACCGGGTGGAGGGGTTGCTCGGCACCCGTATCGCCAAGGGGATGTGGATCCTCACGTTCCATTCGGCCTGCGCTCGCATCCTTCGTCGCGAGCACGACGTTCTGGGGCTGCCCAGCCACTTCTCGATCTACGACGAGGGAGACACCGAGCGGGTCATCGCCCTGTGCCTCAAGCAGATGAACATCGATCCGAAGCGATATCCACCGCGCCAGGTCGCCGCGGTGATCGGCCGGGCGAAGGACAACCTGCTGGGTCCAGTGGGGTTCCGGCAGGGCGCCAGCACGCACTACGAGCACGTCATCGCCGATATCTACGCCGAATACCAGCAACGGCTCCGCGGCGCCGGTGCCCTCGACTTCGACGACATCATCATGGAGACCGTGCGCCTGTTCCAGGAGAACCCGGGTGTCCTCGAGCACTACCAGGAACGGTTCGGCCACATCCTGATCGACGAATACCAGGACACGAACCGCGCGCAGTACCACCTGGTGAACCTGCTCGCCGCCAAGCACCGAAACATCTGCGTGGTCGGTGACGCCGACCAGGGTGTGTACTCATGGAGAGGCGCCACCATCAAGAACCTTCTGGACTTCGAGCACGACTACCCCGACGCCGCGGTCTTCGTGATGGAGCAGAACTACCGGTCGACCCAGAGCATCCTTCAGGTGGCGAACGCGCTCATCGAGCACAACGTGCACCGAAAGCCGAAGTCGCTGTGGACGGAGTCGGATCACGGCGACCTTGCGGTCAGGTACCGCGCCGAGAACGAGCACGACGAGGCGTGGTTCGTCGCCTCCGAGATCGAGCGGTTGGTCCAGGAGGAGGGTTTTCGGTACAGCGACGCCGCGGTGTTCTACCGAACGAACGCCCAGTCGCGTGTGCTGGAGGACGTGTTCATGCGGGGTGGCCTGCCGTACCGAATCGTCGGCGGCGTCCGCTTCTATCAACGCCGGGAGATCAAGGACATCTTGGGGTACCTCAGGGTGGTGGTGAACCCCGGCGACCTGGTGAGCGTTCGTCGCGTCATCAACACGCCGAAGCGAGGCGTCGGCGACGCAACCGTGGCGGCCATCGAGGGATTCGCCGTCACGGACGGTCTTCCGTTCCTGGAGGCGGCGCGGCGCGTGGACGAAATTTCGACGCTCGGCTCCCGCGCCAAAGGGGCCGTCACGACGTTCGTCCAGGTCATCGGGAAGCTGCGGACGATGGTGGACGAGGGGGCTGCCCCCGGTGCGATCGTGGAGGCCGCATACACCGAGTCCGGGTACCTGGCGGAGCTCGAAGCGGAGCACACAGTCGAGTCCCTGGGAAGAATCGAGAACCTTCGCGAGCTGGTCGGTGTGGCGCGCGAGTTCGAAACCCGCTTCCCAGAGGGACGTTTGGCGGACTTCCTGGAGCAGGTCTCGCTCGTCAGCGAGCAGGACGAGTACGACGCCGACGCGCCGGCAGTCACGCTGATGACGCTGCACAACGCCAAGGGTCTCGAGTTCGACATCGTCTTCATGGTCGGAATGGAGGACGGCGTCTTCCCGCACTACCGCTCGATGACCGACCCTGCCGAGCTGGAGGAAGAACGGAGGCTGGCGTACGTCGGGATCACCCGCGCTCGACGGCGCCTGTACCTCACGCACGCGTGGAGCCGTTCGCTGTTCGGAGGGTCCAGCTACAACCCGCCGTCCCGATTCCTGAACGAGATTCCGGTGGACCTGGTCGCGAGCGTCGACGGCGAACAGGACCATGGGAGAAACGGAGAACGCGGCAGCGGTCGCGAGCCGGTGCCGGTCGGAGCCGGCGACACGGTCTATCACGACAAATGGGGCGAGGGCGTGGTGGTATCGGTATCCGGTGCCGGAGACCGGGCGGAGGCGACGATCGCGTTCGAAGACGTGGGAGAGAAGCGCCTGCTGCTGGCCTACGCCCCGCTGGCGAAGCGGTAGCGTGCCGGCGCGCCTACCGGACCAGCACCGCCAGCGCGGCGATCACCAAGACGACCCCGACGATCAGGGGAGCGATGACCCAGGCCAACCCGAGACGTCCCCGGAACGGTCCCAACGGCCCGATGGTCGTCCACGGCTTCAGCCCGGGGGGTCGAAAGCGGATTGGTCGATTACGCATGCGGCGGTCCGAGTATAGGTACCGCGGCTTCAATACACCGCTCATGGAGGAGCCTCACGCGCTCCTGACGACGACGAGAGCGTCTGCGGCCGACTCGGCCCCCCACACTTCGCCGGGTCGCCCGAGAAGCTGGCGCACGTCCGCGGGCTCGCTCGGAAGCTTGATGCTCCTGAATCGCTCGGTGTTGGGGTCAAAACGGACGAGCGCGTTGGCGCCGAAGTCGCTGAGCCACACGTCGTCCCGATGGTCCACGAATACCGCATAGGGTTGTGGCGCGCGGCCGGGCAGCTTCCACTCACGCCAGGTCTTCGAGGCCGGGTCGTACATGCCGAGTTGACCCGCGTTCCACTCGCTGATCCAGAGGCGGCCGAGCGAGTCGGACCAGATTCGTCGAGCCCCCTGCCCCTTCGTTGGCGGCTCGAGGATCGTCGCTCTTCCCGTGTTGGTATCGATGCGGGCGATGTGGCTTCCGGCGAGCGACGCGTAATAGACATCGCCTTCGGGAGTCGTTGTGATGCCGTACGGCCCCGTTCCCCCCGGCGCTTCGAATAGGTCAACGTCGCCGTTGGAGGGATTCACGCGACCGTAGTAACCGCTCTGACCCGTGAACCAGAGACTCCCGCGTCCGTCGAACGTGGCGGTGTTGAGGTTCGTGTAGTCGTCGCCGGGAAGCGGGAACCGCCGGACCGCATGCGTTTTCGCGTCGACTCTGACGATGGCGTTCAGGCCTCCATCCGTCACCCACGCATCCCCGTCCGGCCCAACGATCACCCCATGCGGCGCGGATCCGTCTCCCAGTGCGATCCGCTTCACCTTGCGCGTCGCTGGATCAAGGAGGCCGAGCTCTCCGACGGCCTGAGCCGTGTACCACACGCCCCCGCCATCCGCAGGAGCGACGTCATGCGGCTGCGCACCCGCCGGAACGGGATATTCGCGAACCCTGAGTGCCGGTTCGTCGGCGTGCGTCTTCGCGAGCTCCGCCCACTCCTCCGGGGTGACGGTCGTGAAGAGCCGGACGCCGCCCTGTACCGCGGGGCGGAAGATCGCCGCCTCACCCTCGGCGATCGCGACGTCGGTCGCCGCCGCGATGTTGAACCCGTGCGCGACCAAGACGGTGTTCGTGGAACCATCGGGCGGAGTCGATAGCAGGCGCCGGAGACCCTCGACTCTCCTCTTCCGCTCGGGCTCATTTTCTGCGGTCTCAAGGTTCTCGAGCACGGGCTCTCGCGATACCTCCCCGAAGGCGAGCCGCGCGGTATCGACCGCGGGGCAGAAGGGACTCGAGAGCACTGGGCCGATCGGAATTTCGAGCCCCTTGATCGCTTGCCCGATGGTGCGGGCTTCCCTTCGACCGGTACGGGACAAATTGCGTTGTGTCTTACAGTCGGAAACTACGACTGGATCAGCGTCGTCTGGAACGGGATCCGTTGCGGCGTGCCTGAAATAGATAACAAGGCCGCCATTGCGGAGAGCCGACACGAGGCGCTGCCCACCAACCGGAGTGCCGGGGACGGGCGATATGGCCGGCTGACGGTCCCGTCGGATCTGCGGTCTCTCTGCTGACCCCGTGCAGGCGGCACTGACGGAGAGAACGATCGAGATGAGCGCGGCCCAACGGAATCGCGATGTCACGTCCAGACTGGAACCCTATCCAAGTTCGAGGAAGCCGTGCCCTCTCCTCTATAGTTGGCCCGCGTGTGCTGACGCACGCCAGTACACCCTCAACCCCTGACGGAGATGCGGGAGAAGTATCGAGTCATCGTGGCGAAACCGGGCCTGGACGGTCACGACCGTGGGGCCAAGATCGTCGCGCGGGCTCTTCGGGACGCGGGGTTCGAAGTGATCTACACGGGCCTTCACCAGACGCCGGAACAGATCGCGGAAACCGCCATTCAGGAAGACGCTGACGCGGTCGGCCTGTCGTGTCATTCCGGCGCCCACATGACGCTCTTCCCACGCGTGGTCCAGCTGCTGAAGGAGCAGGGAGCGGGAGACGTGCTGTTGTTCGCCGGGGGGATCATCCCTCGTGAAGACATTCCAAAGCTCAAGGATGTCGGGGTCCAGGAGATCTTCACGCCGGGCACTCCGACGTCCGCCATCGTTGAGTGGTTGCGAGAGCAGCTCTCGGCCAAGACGGGCTGATTCGATGGTCCGCGCAGCCCTCCTTCTGACCCGACGCGCGCGCAGCGCCTCCTGAGCACATGGATCTCTACGAGCATCAGGGAAAGGACCTGTTCCGCCGCCACGGCATCCCCCTGGTCGAGGGATTCCTCGCCGAATCACCCTTAGAAGCTCGTCAGATCGCCGAGCGCCTCGGGGGCCGCGTTGCTGTCAAGGCTCAAGTGCAGATCGGCGGCAGAGGAAAGGGCGGAGGCATCCTGTTGGTCGAATCCCCCTGGGAGGCGGAGGAGGCGGCGGAGAAGATTCTCTCCGGAGGGTTTCGCGGCACGCCCGTGACCCGGGTCCTGGTCGAGCGACTCGTGGAGATCGAAGAGCAGTTCTACGCCGCCATCACGCTCGACCGAACCACCCAGCGCTACCTGGCGATGGTCTCGGCCGAAGGCGGCATGGACATCGAGGAGATTGCTCGAACGGACCCCGCCGCGATCCGACGCTCCGGCGTCGACCCGATGTTCGGGCTGCGTTCATATCAGGTCCGGTACCTCGTCGGTCATCTCCCCGCCGAGGCCAAGGAGGGCGCAGCCGACATGCTGGCAAAGATGTGGGAGGTGATCCTGGCTTCGGACGCGACGCTCGTGGAGGTCAACCCGCTGGCGCTCCTTCGGGGTGGAGTGGTCGTCGCGCTCGATTCGAAGATCACCATCGACGACAACGCCCTGTGGCGCCAGCCCGAGTTGGCCCGGCTTCGGTCCGAGTTCCCCGTCGACCCCATCCAGCGACGGGCGAACGAGAAGGGTCTTCAGTACGTGAAGCTCGAGGGCGAGGTGGGGATCATTGGGAACGGCGCCGGACTGGTCATGTCGACGCTTGACCTCGTGACGCAGGCGGGCGGTAGCCCCGCGAATTTTCTCGACAGCGGGGGCGGAGGGGGGGCCGACGTCATGGCCACGTCGTTGGAGGTCGTCCTCTCCGACCCTGACGTTCGATCTGTTCTGGTGAACATCTTCGGCGGCATCACCCGAGGCGATCTGGTGGCGAGGGGAATCCTGGAAGCGCTGTCGCGAGTGGACGCTCGTGTGCCAATCGTCGTTCGGCTCGACGGGACCAACGCGGCCGAGGGGCGGCGGATGCTCGAAGAGTCCGGCCACAAGATGCTCGTCCCGGCCACCACCATGCTCGAGGGCGCTCGCAAGGCGGTGGAGCTGGCGCGGACCGAAGCAACGACATGAGCGTCCTGCTGGACGAGACGACGCGAGTCATCGTGCAGGGCATCACCGGCAAGGAGGGATCGTTCCATGCCCTTCGGAACCGGTCCTACGGCACCCAGATCGTCGGCGGTGTGACGCCGGGCAAGGGCGGCCAGTCAATCGATGACATTCCCGTCTTCGATACCGTGGCCGAGGCGGTTCATGAGACCGGCGCGGAAGCGTCGCTGATCTTCGTTCCGGCGCGGTTTGCCGCCGATGCCATCGCCGAGTCGGCCGACGCCGGCGTCCGGCTGACGGTCTGCATCGCGGAGGGCATCCCCGTTCAGGACATGGCTCGAACCGTCGCGTACCTGCGAGGGAAGGGCAGCGTACTGGTCGGCCCGAACTGCCCCGGCGTGATCTCGCCGGGAAAGGCGAACCTCGGGATCATCCCCCACGAGGTCTGCAAGCCCGGCTCCGTCGGGCTGGTGTCCCGGTCGGGGACGCTTACCTACCAGATCGTGAACGAGCTCACGCAGCTCGACGTCGGCCAGTCCACGTGTATCGGCATGGGCGGCGACCCGATCCACGGCATCGGGTTCGTGGAGGCGCTGGGGTTGTTTGAGGAGGACCCGGAGACCGAGGCCATGGTCGTGATCGGCGAGATCGGCGGCAGCGACGAAGAGCTTGCAGCGGCGTACATCGCCGAATCGGTGTCGAAACCGGTGATCGCCTACGTTGCTGGATTCAGCGCTCCACCGGGAAAGCGGATGGGTCACGCCGGGGCGATCATCACCGGATCCGTCGGCACGGCGCAGGCGAAGGCGGAAGCGTTCGAGGCGGCCGATGTGAAAGTGGGGCGCAGCCCATCCGAAGTCGCCGAGTTGGTCAGGGACGTCGTTTCCTCGACTCCTGATCTGTCCTAAGCTCCCGCTCGGCTGAGACCGAAGGAGGACCCGCGTGGACCAGGGATCGTACGTCCCACCCCCAATGGAGCCCGGCACACCTGAGCGACCGACCCTGGGGGCGGCGCTGGCGTCGGGATGGGTCCGGGCGATCGGTCACGCTGTCCTGATCTTCGTGGTTCTGGCGGTCATCGCCGAGATCGTGGTGTTCCTGCTCTACGCAGCGTCGGAGGAGCCGCGGCCTTCGGCCACCGTGTTCGCGAAGGCCGGGGGCGGGATCTTCTACAGCTTCAACCACGCCGGAATGGTGTTCGAGGTTCCCAGAGCGACGATTCCTCCGGGCCTGATCCCCGGCACGGCCGGTGCGCAAGTTCCTACCACCCTCGCCGTTCGATTCACCGCAGTGCTTCCCATCCTTCTCGGAACTGTTCTGTTGATTTGGCTTTTGGTTCGCGCCGGTCGGGACCTGGCTCGCGAGGCTGACCCCGCCGCTCCGCTGTCGGTGCGGGCGGTAAACGGCGCGAAGGTGGCCATTCCGTACGCCGTCCTCTGTTTCGGTGTCGCATGGATCGTTCGTTTTTCCATTCCGACGCCGCAGGGTCAGGTGACGATCCACCCGTCGTACATCGCGGCGCTTCTCTGGCCGCTGGGTCTCGGTCTGTTGTTCGGTGCGCTCGGAGGTCTGCGATCCGGTGGCGACGAGCAGTGGGTGGCGAACGTCTGGTGGCAACGCGCCCGCGGCGCTTTAACCGGAGCCGGATGGATGGTCACCCTGGGCTTGGCGTTCTCGTTTGCCGGTCTTCTGGTTCTGGCGGTGGTGAAACCGAGCGCGACCGTCGACTACTTCCAGGGCGTCTTTGACCAGGGAGCCGTAAGCGGGATCGCAGGGATCGTGGCCACCCTGATGGTCGTCCCGAACATGGCTGCGTTCATCCTCTTTCCGGCCATGGTCCCCACCTGCCTCACTGCCTCCGCTCAGGTCGTGGGCCCCAGCTTCTCCTTCTGCGTCCTTTCGTGGACGCAGTTTCCACGGGAAGTGGAGGGCGCGGGAGCGCAAGCCATCCCAACGGGCGCATTGCCGAACCCTCCAATCGGCTACTACCTGTTCATCCTCGCGCCCCTGCTTGCGGTGATCCTGGGCGGGATGCTCGCGGCCAGGCGGGGGAGGGCTCAAAGACGGCAGGAGGCCATTGGGCTTGGGGCTGCCGCCGGCTTCGTGTTCGGGCTGGCGGCGCTGGTGGTGATCATCCTGTCGGCGCTCAGCGCGCACGGCACCGTGACCGCTGCCCAGGCGGCCCAAACGCAATCGTTCAGGGCGTCGCTGCGGTTCGGCCCCGACGTGTTCCCGGGTTTCCTCATCGCAATGGCGTGGGGTCTGATCGGCGGAGCCGTCGGCGGATTGATCGAGGGACGGAGGCAGGCTGTTGGCGCCCCTCGGACAGGCCCTTCCTGGCAGCCAACGGCGCCGGCCCCGCCAGTTCCTCCGGGCTAGCCCCGCTGCCGCTTCGCCTCGCGTCCCTTCATCGCCGCACCGGCGCCGAGCAGGAGCAGGAGCGGCGCGGCCACATACGAGCCATACGTGGAGTGGTCGGCGACGACGAACGCGAGCTTCACCACGCCGAGGATGACGATGGTGGCGGCGAAGCCGATCGAGATGGCGCGGCGCCGCTGCTCGCTCATGCCGTGGACGGCTGAAGCCATCCACGTTGGAGCCAAACCCGTGGCCGTCAAGGCGAGCGCTGTTTGCCAAGCGACGAGGCCCGCGCACGCGATCGCCATGGCCGCTCCGGCAACGGCTCCACGACCGCTCCAGGCGGTCCAGAAATCCACGCAGATCGGCGACACCCTGACGACTGACACGCAGATCTGTTCCCAGTGCAGAAACGAGTCCGCGAAGAGAACCGTTCCGCCAAGCGAAAGGACGGTGTCGCCTGGCGTCCATGACGCGCCGCTGCTCGGGACGCGGTCGCTCACGGTTACGGGCGAATCGCCATCCGGAGCGCCCTAAACCTCATCATGGCGCCGGCCAACGCGATGAGGGCCGCACCGATGGCGAGCACGGGGGCGACCGCCGAAGCGGAAAGGGGCGGAGGACGTCGAAGGTGAAGAATCGCGGCCGTCGCAACCACAAGCGCCAGTCCGGCGTAGAGCGCCGTCTCGATCCTCGGGTCGGCCGGCCGCCGAGTAAGCCATAGCGCCCCCGCGAATCCGGCCACGCCAGCGGTCACCGCCAGGAGAGACCAGTGGACGGTCCAGGCCTCCAGGAACCCCGAGCTGTCGCCGTACCGCGACCAGGGAAAGATCGAGAGCAAGGCAACCAGGCCAAAGCCTCCCATCACGAGCCAGTTGGCGCTGGCGGGGACGTGGACGGGAACGGGTGTGGGAGGGGGTATCTCATCCAGAACCGCCGACAGACACTCCGGCCCGACCAGGTCCCCCCGCACCGGCGTGGCGCAGGTGAGGCACAGCGCCCTGCCGCACACCGAGCATTGCCCGACCTCGGGGGCCGCCGGGTGGGTCGCGCATCGCCCGGGTCGTGCGACCGCAGGCTCTTCTCCAGCGTCCAGCACGATGGCCAGCCTATCGTTTGACACTTTCGGGCCTCCCCGAATAGCGTCCGCCCCAGTGGATGCGCGGATCGCGGTGCTTGCGTCGGGCGCCGGCACCAACCTCCAGGCACTCTTGGACGATCCCGCCATCGGCCCCTCCATCGTCCTGGTCGCATCCGATCGTCCCGGAGCGCCGGCGCTGGATCGAGCCCGCGCCCGGGGGGTCCGAGCCGTCGCACTCGACCCCGGCCATTACTCCTCCAGGGAGGACTTCGACGGCGCTCAGAAGACCCTCCTGGAAGATGAGGCCGTCGAGTTCATTCTGCTGGCCGGATACATGCGGATCCTGGGCCCTCGCGTGGTGGCGGCCTTCCGGGACCGAATCCTGAACGTCCATCCGTCGCTTCTCCCGGCGTTTCCAGGGGCGCACGCTGTTCGCGACGCCCTGGAATGGGGCGTCAAGGTAACCGGCGCCACGGTGCACGTCGTCGATGAGGAAGTCGACCACGGTCCGATCGTGCTTCAGGAAGCGGTTCCGGTGATGCCCGGAGACGACGAGCAGGCGCTCCACGCCCGCATTCAGGAAGTCGAGCACCGGCTGTATCCCTGGGCCGCGCGACTCCTGGCCGAGGGCAGGCTCAAGATCGAGGGGCGCCAGGTGCACTTTCTGGACGCCGCGGCGGCAGAGCCCTAGGTCGTGACGGATGTCCTGCCCGTCCGGCGGGCCCTGATCTCGGTCGCCGACAAGACTGGTCTGGTCGAGTTCGCCCGTCGCCTCGTCGAGCGAGGCGTCGCTCTCGTCTCGTCTGGCTCCACGGCAGGCGCCCTTCAGCAGGCGACCCTTCCGGTCACTCCCGTTTCAGATGTCACCGGTTTCCCGGAGCTCATGGGGGGGCGGGTCAAGACGCTTCACCCTCGAATCCATGGCGGGATCCTGGCGGACAAGTCGAATCCGACCCATCTGGAGGAGCTACGCGCCCACGGCATCGAGCCATTCGATCTGGTCGTCGTCAACCTCTATCCGTTTCGAGAGACTGTGGCGAGCGGTGCTTCGGCCGAAGACGTCATCGAGCAAATCGATATCGGAGGGCCCGCGCTGATTCGCGCCGCGGCGAAGAACCACCGCTCGGTGGCGGTGCTGGTGACACCGTCCAGCTATCAATCGATTCTCGACGAGCTCGATCGGGGCGGGGGAGTGTCCGTCGAAACACGACGGCGCCTGGCCGCTGAGGCCTTCGAGCACACCGGTGCGTACGACGCGGCCATCGCGGCATGGTTCAAAGACGCCGATCGGACCGAAGACGAACAGCTTCCGGCTCGAATCCTGATCGGCCTAGTCCGTCAGGCCGACGAACTTCGATACGGTGAGAACCCCCACCAACGAGCGGCGTTGTATTGGAGGGAGGGCGCCGGTTCGCTTCTTGGCGGGGCGACCGTGCTCCAGGGGAAGGAGATGTCATTCAACAACTGGCTGGACGCGGAGGCGGCGAGGAGCGTTGCCTGGTCGTTCGACCGGCCCGCCGCGGCCATCATCAAGCACAACAACCCCTGCGGCGTCGCGGTGGCGGACACGGTTGCCGAGGCGTATCGAAAGGCGCTCGAATCCGACCGCGTCTCGGCGTACGGTGGGATCGTCGCGTTCAACCGCGAGGTCGACGCCGAGGTGGCCAAGGCACTCGAAGGAATTTTTACCGAGGTGGTCGTGGCGCCCCGTTTCGCCTCGGGCGCCCGCGACGTCTTATCCAAGAAGCAGAATCTTCGCCTTCTGACCGCACCGTCGCCCGGTCTGGAACGTCTGGACGTTCGTTTGGTCGAAGGAGGCGCGCTGGTCCAGGACGCCGACACGGTCACCGAGTCGTTGGGCGACATGAAGGTGGTCACGGAACGCGAGCCGACTCCGGGCCAGTGGGAGGACCTGCTCTTCGCGTGGACCGTGGCCGCCCGCGTGAAGTCCAACGCCATCGTGCTGGCGAGCGACCTCGCCACCGTGGGGGTGGGCGCGGGTCAGATGAATCGCCTGTATTCAGTTGACATCGCGGTTCGACATGCGGGTGAACGGGCCCGGGGAGCGTGCCTCGCCTCCGACGCGTTCTTCCCGTTCCGCGACGGCGTCGACCGGGCTGGGGATGCCGGCGTCGGGGCCGTCATCCAGCCGGGCGGATCGGTCCGAGACGACGAAGTCATTGCCGCCGCGAACGAGCACGGCATCGCCATGGTCTTCACCGGGAGACGCCACTTCCGCCACTGACGCCGTCAGGCCCCCGCTAAGGTGAACGCGTGACGGCCCGGATCATCGACGGCAAGGCGATCGCGACCCAGGTTCGCGCCGAGGTTGCAGAACGGGTTCGGCGGCTGAGCGAGCGAGGCGTGGTGCCCGGCTTCGTCGATCTCCTGATCGGGGAGGACCCGGCGTCCAAGACATATGTCGGGATGAAGTACCGCGCGGCCGCGGAAGCGGGGATGAAGGCGTTCGACCATTTCCTGCCCGCCACGGCTTCAGGAGCGGAGGCCCTCCAGATCATCGACACCCTCAACGCCGACCCGGCCGTTCACGGTGTGATCGTGCAAAGCCCGCTGCCGCCGGAGTCGCCTATCGACATCTTCGAGCTGCAGTGCGCCATTGACCCGATGAAGGACGTCGACGGGCTTCACCCCGACAACCAGGGACTGTTGGCGTTGGGACGGCCGAGATACGTGCCGGCGACCCCGGCGGGGGTCGTCGAGCTACTCCACCGAGAGCGGATCGAGGTCGACGGACGTCACGTGGTGGTCGTGGGCAGATCGACGTTGGTCGGGCGGCCGCTTTCGATTCTCTTCTCCCTGAAGGAGACCGGTTTGAACGCCACGGTGACGCTCTGTCACACCGGAACGAAGGACCTGCGTAAAGAAACCGTTCGAGCCGACATTCTGGTCGTCGCCGCCGGGAAGGCCGGAGCCATCACCGGCGACATGGTTGGTCCGGGGGCCACCGTCATCGATGTCGGGACGAACCGGGGGCCGGATGGACGCCTGATCGGGGATGTCGACTTCGATCCCGTGTCGAAGGTGGCGGGAGCGGTCACGCCGGTGCCCGGCGGGGTCGGGCCGATGACGGTTGCGATGCTCCTCCAGAACACCGTCTCGGCCGCCGAGCGCGCCGCGGACGCAGCGGGATGACGCTTCGCTCTGAAAGCCGCCTCGAGCGGCTGCTTCACCAAGGCGTGTTCGCGGTCACCTCCGAGGTGGTCCCACCCCGGAGCGCGAACCCCACAAGCGTTCAGGTTCAGGCCCGAGGGCTGGTTGGGTACGCGGACGCCGTCAACCTCACGGACAATCCGACGTCATCGGCGCACATGTCGTCGGTCGCCGCCGCCTCCATGGTGAGCGCTGCCGGGCTGGAACCGGTCGTCCAGCTGACCTGCCGCGATCGCAATCGAATCGGCCTCACCAGCGATCTGCTGGGCGCGTGGGCGCTGGGTGCTCGAAACGTCCTGTGTCTGACAGGCGACCCTCCGGGCGCCGGCGACCACCCAGACGCGAAAGAGGTCTTCGATCTTTCGGTGGTCGAGCTGGTCCGGCTGGCCGATGGGCTCCGGCAAGAGGGCCGCCTGCTCACCGGTGCGGTGATCGAGGGTCCGCCTCGGTACTTCATCGGCGTCGCAGATGTCCCGCTTCGAGACGGCTACGACTTCGGCCGGCTGGAGAGCAAGGCCGAAGCAGGCGCAGATTTTGTCCAGACCCAGATCGTGTTCGACGTGGAAGCATTCGAACATTGGGCGGAGGACGCGCGGTCGCGCGGCATCTTCGAGCGGATGTTCGTCCTGGCCGGAGTGGCGGTTCCGCGCGGCGCGAGGGGTGCGAGGTACATGCGCGATCACCTCCCCGGCGTGGCGGTGCCGGAGAACCTCATCCGGCACCTGGAGGAGGCGGGG